>JAYSQH010000186.1:0-2526 GCA_043721655.1 Phycicoccus sp.
AGACGGTGGCCACCACGGCGGCCCGCTTGCGCAGGACGGTCCCGGGCCCGGGGCTGCCGATCATCAGCAGCCCCAGCGGGAATGCGAGCAGGAGGTAACGCAGTACCCCGGCATGCACACCGGCGACGAACAGCAGGTAGATCGGGTAGACGGCGAACCAGGTCCGCACCTCGACGCCCCAGGTCCGGGTCAGTGGGCTGAGCGCCAACGCGAGGAACAGCACGACCAGGAGTGCCACGCCGACCACACCGATCCAGCCGATGTGTTCGTAGGCGTTGGTGAACCAGCCGAACCTGCCTGCCACCAAGGCGCTGGACACGTTCCCGCGGTCGGCCCCGGTGGCCTTGACCCCGCTCGTGATCGCGTTCGTGATGGTTGACCACAAGGAGACCGAGGCTGCGGAAACCGCAGCCAGTACTGCCATCCGGACGATCTCGCCGCGACGGATCGGATCCTCTTCCCGGCAACGCCACCGGAAGAAGGCATGGACGATCACGACCACGGCCAACGGCGGAGTCACCAGCCGGGTCAGCGAGAGCAGGACCACGGCCGCCACCGCCCAGCCGTAACGGCGGCGTGCGATCAGCAACAGGGCCGTGCATACAAGGAGCAGCGAGATGCTCTCGGAGTACGCAGCCTGGAACAGCGGTGCTGCGACGAAGGAGTTGGTGAACAGCACCACGACGCCTGCGGCGAACCGGCCGGCCGTGCGCTCGACCAGGGCGAACATGACGACCATCGCCGTGCCACCCGCTGCGAGGTTCACGATCGTGACGCTCACGCCGAATCCGAGACCGGTCACGGTCATCAAGGCGCCGACGACCATCGGGAACAGCGGCGGGAACGCGAACGCCCTGAGCGCATCCGTGCCGTGGAGGTCCCCGGCGGCCGGCAGGTGATACCCCGTTGTGGCAAGGCGTTCGTACCACTGACCGTCCCAGTTGGTGATCACACCGAGGTAGCCAGGTGAGTCCGGATGTGCCGAGAACTGATAGATGCCAGGGTGATCGGGCGACGGGAGAGCCACCTGGTAGCGGGAGGCAAAGGCAATGACCGCGAAACCGTAGATACGAGAAACGATGAAGATAGCCAGCGGCAGCCAGATCGAGACCGAGATGGTGAGCCGCCCCAGATGCCACTTCATCGGTGCGGAGGCCTGCGCAGCTCTCGCAGCCATGGCACTCCCCGGGGATGACTCTCATGAACACAGTTCGGACGGCGCAACCTTACCGATGTGGCGCCCCCCGTCAGGATCGCGGGATGATGATGACCATGATCCCCATGGCGGAGCCGCTACCGAATGTCCAACGCTGGATAGATGGCAGTGGCCTTGAGATCGTGCTGCTGGTGCTTGGCGCGATCCTGCTGACCCGGTTCGCAATCTGGTTCAGGGCAATGATCACCGAACGTATCGACTCAAACGATCGCGAGTCTGATGGCCTCGTTCGTTCGGAGGCGGCCAAGCATCGGCAGGCATTGGCTCAGGTGCTCACGTGGACTGCGCTGGTCGTCGTCTATGTCGTCACGGGGATGCAGATCCTCGACCGCCTCGGGGTGCCGATCACAGGTCTGGTGGCGCCGGCCGCGGTCGTCGGTGTGGCGCTCGGCTTCGGAGCCCAGCGCCTGGTTCAGGATCTGCTCGCCGGGTTCTTCATCATCGCCGAGCGTCAGTACGGTTTTGGGGACCTCATCAGCATCGCCATCCCCGGTATCCCCGGCGGCGTAATCGGCACGGTCGAGGACGTGAGCCTGCGGATGACCAAAGTCCGCACCCCCAACGGAGAGGTCATCATCACGCCGAATGGCTCGATCGTGCAGCTCACCAACCTATCTCGGGACTGGGCTCGGGCCGTAGTCGACGTGCCCATCCCGCTCAATGTCGACATCGGTCGCGCCAGCGAGATCCTGCGGAAGGTCGGGCGTGATATCTATGCCGACGAGGAGCTACATGCCCAGCTCCTGGATGAGCCGGCGGTGATGGGCGTCGAGAGCATCGAGCTTGACCAGCTGCGCGTCCGCGTCGTGGCCCGGACGCTCCCGGGCAGGCAGTTCCTGGTCGGGCGCGCCCTGCGTTGGCGGATCGCGGAGGCGCTTCGGCGTGAGGGCATCAACGTATCTGCGGAGCTGGACACCGTTGAGCCGACGGATATGACGTCGTGACAAGTCGCGCGCGCCCGTTGACATCATGGCGTCCCTGGGTTTCACGCTGGATGCGTCCTCGGCGGTCGACCTGGGTGCTGATGCTGCTGTTTGCGTTGACCCTGACGATGTATCTGTGGGTTCGCCCGCCGCCACGCGTCGTCGTGACCACCCCCTCATACGGAACCCCCGTGGTGACCACGCCAAAGAAGGCAACCCCGGAGAAGTCGACGGCGCCGACCACGACCCGACCCACCACGGTCTCCCCCAGCGGTACGCCGAGCACGTCGCCGACCGCGTCCCCGACCACCACGTCCGGGACCCGGGCAACAACTGGACCAACACCGACCGCAACCGCCACCACCCCCGCGCCGACGACGACCTGAT
>JAYSQH010000187.1:0-6858 GCA_043721655.1 Phycicoccus sp.
GCGTCGTGTCCCTCGCGAAAGACGGTGGCGGTCACGTCGAACGGCTCGCCCACCACCGACTTGGCGGGGAACGCGCCATGCTCGATGCAAGGGGCGACCTCGAACACCGGAATACGGCCTAGGGGGTGGGGGGTAGCAGGGGGCAGGGGGCTCGCTGTCACGCACACAACGCTACTCGTTTCGCACGTGCGGTGACATCCGAGGCATGGTTCTGTTCCCGCCGCCGGGCGGTGCGACGCTGTCCGGCATGGTGATGAAAGAAACTGCAAAACTTGCAAGAAATTGCAAAGACTCCGAGAAATGTCGCCTATGCTTCTTCATCGTGAAGGCTATCCGTCGCTTCAGCGTCCGCACCGTTCTGCCCGAGTCCATCAGCCCGCTGGGAGAGCTCGCCAGCAATCTGCGCTGGTGCTGGCACCCCGGCACTCGGGACCTGTTCTCCGAGATCGACCCGGCGCGCTGGGCCAGGGTTGGCAAGGACCCCACTGCCATGCTCTCCGCGCTCTCGGCGGACGAGCTCCAGTCGCTCGCCTCGGACGAGACCTTTGTGGCCAAGGTTCACGTGGCCATCCAGAATCTCGCGACGTACCTGAGTCAGCCCCGTTGGTACCAGAGCTGGGCTGCCGAGGTTGAGGGCGGCGCGCCAGCGGCCATCGCCTACTTCAGCCCCGAGTACGGCATCACCGAGGCGCTGCCGCAGTACTCCGGAGGTCTGGGCATTCTGGCCGGGGACCACCTGAAGTCCGCCTCGGATCTGGGACTGCCGGTGGTCGGCGTCGGTCTGTTCTACAAGACCGGTTACTTCCAGCAGTCGCTGAAGTTCGACGGCTGGCAGGAGGAGACCTACCCGGTGCTGGACCCCGACGGCCTGCCTCTGGCGCTGCTGCGCGAAGCCGACGGAACGCCATGCATCGTCAGCCTCGACCTGCCCGGTGGTCGCGTGCTCCGGGCCCACGTCTGGAAGGCCCAGGTCGGTCGGGTTCCACTGTTGCTGCTGGACTCCGACGTCCACGACAACGACGACGCTGTCCGCGAGATCACTGATCGGCTTTATGGCGGCACCGGCGAGCTGCGACTTCAGCAGGAGATGTTGCTGGGCATTGGCGGTGTCCGTGCGCTGCGCCTGTGGTCACGGCTGACCGGCGCACCGGCTCCGGACGTCTTCCACACCAACGAGGGCCACGCCGGTTTCCTGGGCATTGAGCGGATACGCGAGCTGTGCAGCGAGCACGACATGAACTTCGACGCGGCCCTCGAGGCAGTCCGCGCGGGGACGGTCTTCACCACGCACACCCCCGTCCCTGCGGGCATCGACCGGTTCAGCGTCGAGCAGATCCGGCTGTACTTCGGTGGTGACAACGCCGTCGCCGGCGTCCCCATCGAGAAGATGCTGGCGCTCGGCGCCGAGGGTTACCCCGGCGGTGAAGCCGGCTTGTTCAACATGGCGGTCATGGGACTGCGCCTGGCTCAGCGTGCGAACGGGGTGTCCAAGCTGCATGGCGTCGTCAGCCGTCGTATGTTCGACGGTCTATGGCCAGGGTTTGACGACACCGAGATACCGATTACCAGTATCACCAACGGTGTTCACGCCCCGACGTGGGTTGATCGCAGGGTCTACGAGCTCGCAGCCAAGCACATGGGCGCGTCCGCGGCCTCCGAGGAGAGTGCGTGGGCTTCCGTCAGCGAGATCCCTGGCGACGAGATCTGGGCCACCAAGCGGGACATGCGCACGCAGCTCGTCATCGAGGCCCGGCGCCGGATGCGGGCGAGCTGGCTCAAACGTGGCGCCAGCCAGGCCGAGCTCGGCTGGACCGACGACATCCTGGATCCCGACGTCCTCACCATCGGTTTCGCTCGCCGGGTCCCGACCTACAAGCGACTCACCCTGATCCTGAGCGACC
Organism: Phycicoccus sp.; assembly: GCA_043721655.1. Classification (GTDB taxonomy): domain Bacteria; phylum Actinomycetota; class Actinomycetes; order Actinomycetales; family Dermatophilaceae; genus UBA4719. The sequence goes on from JAYSQH010000187.1 coordinate 1,902, forward strand.
CGGTGCGACTGAAGAAGATCCTGCTCGACCCTCAGCGTCCGGTTCAGCTTGTCATCGCCGGCAAGAGCCACCCTGCCGACGACTCTGGCAAGAGACTCATCCAGCAGCTGGTGAAATTCGCGGACGATCCTGAGGTGCGTCATCGCATCGTCTTCCTGCCGAACTACGACATCGCGATGGCGCAGTATCTCTACCCGGGTTGCGACGTCTGGCTGAACAACCCGTTGCGGCCTTTCGAGGCGTGCGGCACGTCCGGCATGAAGGCCGCGCTCAACGGTGGGCTCAACCTCTCGATTCTCGACGGGTGGTGGGACGAGTGGTATGACGGCGAGAACGGCTGGGCCATCCCGACTGCTGACGGCGTGGACGACCCCGACCGTCGAGACGATCTCGAGGCTGCCGCGCTCTATGACCTCATCGAGGGGTCTGTCGCTCCGCGGTTCTACGACGTTGATGATGGGGGACTGCCTCAGCGCTGGCTGTCGATGATGAAGCACACGATGTCCACCCTGGGCCCCAAGGTGCTGGCATCCCGCCAGGTTCGTGAGTACGCCACCGAGCTCTATGGCCCGGCGTCCCGTGCGGGCCGTGCCCTGGATGGATCCACCTGGGTGGGTGCCAGGGCTCTCGCCGAGTACAAGACAAGAGTGAGGGCGGGTTGGCCGGCTGTTCGTGTCGATCACGTTGAGTCCTCAGGTGTTTCGGACTCTCCCCAGGTCGGAGACATCCTGCACGTCAGTGCGTTTGTGTCCCTCGGCGACCTTGCACCAGACGAGGTCCACGTCCAGCTGGTGCATGGTCGCGCCATGGAGTCCGACACCCTGCGAGACATCGAGACGGTGCCACTGGACTTCGCCGAAACCTACGAGGCCGGACGGCACCGCTTCGAGGGCGACCTCGTGCTGGCCCGCACCGGCGTCTTCGGCTACACCGTTCGGGTCCTCCCAAAGCACGCCGGCATGGCGAGCACGGCCGAGATGGGCTTGGTCGCCAACGCCTGACCGCTCCTTCTGATGGCGCGGAACCCCTTGCCTGACAACGGGTTCCGCGCCATTGGCCGTCAGTGAACCAGGCTGTAGACCCGAATCGACGCGGCGGTCACGGTGACGGACCCGGCATCTGTGGTCTGCGAGGGCTCCAATGGCTGATCCCAGGTGCTGTCCCACACCATGCGGTATGCCGTGCCGGCTCCTCGCGCCGGCAGGGTCACCTCGGCGTCGAGCGCGCCGCCATGGAAGATGATCAGGAACGAGTCTCCGGCGACGTTCGAGCCGTCCAGCACCATGGTGAGTGTCCGGGTATACGGGTCGTCCCAGGTTTCGTCCCGCATCACCTGACCGTCGGCAGAAAACCACTGCAGGTCGGCCATTCCGTGACGGTAGGACACGTGCCCCGTGAAGAAAGACCGTTGTCGCAGAACAGGGTTGGCGGCCCTGAGCTTGGTCAGGAACTGCGTCGTAGCCAGCAGTTCGCGCTGCCACGGCTCGAGGTCCCAGTCGAACCACGACACAGGGTTGTCCTGGTCGTAGGCGTTGTCGTTGCCCTGTTGAGAGCGGCCGAACTCGTCTCCGGCGTTGATCATCGGGACGCCCGTAGCAAGCAGCTCAGTGGCCATCATGTTGCGGATCGAGCGACGCTGTGCGGCCATCTGCGGGGTGTTGACCCCTGGGCCTTCCCTCGGTCTTGTCCAGGACCGGGTGTCGCCATGACCGTGATAGCCGTCAGCACCGTCAGCACCGTCCTGGTTGCCGTCCTGGTTGCCGTGGTCGTCTGCTTCGCTGGCGATGGTGTTCCTGTAGGCATAGATGGTCGTGTCGGCCAGGGTGAATCCGTCGTGGGCGGCGACGTAGTTGACCGATGCCATCGGCCCGCGGTTGTGGGTGCCGAAGAGATCCTGTGAGCCCGCGAGCCTGGTCGCCAGCTCGCGTACGCCGTTGCCCGGTTCCTGGTGAGCTGAGCGCTCGACGTCGGGCAGCCAGAATGTCCGCACGGCGTCACGAAAGTGGTCGTTCCATTCGGCGAACGGCGGTGGGAACTGGCCGGTGCGCCAACCATTCACGCCGAGGTCCCATGGTTCGGCGATCAGTTTGACCCGCGAGAGCACCGGGTCTGTCCGCAGTGCCACCAGGAACGGGTGGTCCGGGTCGTAGGCGTCGTCGCGACCACGCCCGAGCGCCACGGCAAGGTCGAATCGGAAGCCGTCGATGTGACACTGCTCAACCCAGTAGCGCAGGGAGTCCAGGACGAGCAGGACGACCATCGGATGGCGCAGGTCGACGGTATTGCCGCACCCCGTCACGTCGATGTCACGGCCTCGGTCGTCGAGGCGGTAGTAGACGCGGTTGTCCAGTCCTCGCAGTGAGAGGGTCGCGCCCGCGCGACCCTGCTCGCAGGTGTGGTTGTAGACGACGTCGAGAATGACCTCGAGTCCGGCGGCGTGGAGCAGCTTGACCATGCCCTTGAACTCGTCTAGACCACCTTGCGGATCACTCGAGGCGGCATAGGCCGCCTCGGGCGCAGAAAACCCCAGCGTGTTGTAGCCCCAATGGTTGAGAAGTCCTCGTTGGACGAGCTCAGGCTCGTGGCCGAAGGCGTGGACCGGCATCAGCTCCACCGACGTCACTCCGAGTGCTTGCAGGTGAGCGATCGTACCGGGGTGAGCCATCGCGGAATACGTCCCGCGCAGCCCCTCGGGGATCTCGGGATGGCGTTTGGTGAGGTTGCGGATGTGCGTCTCGTAGATGACCGTCTGAGCCCATGGGACCTGAGGCCTTACGTCGTCGCCCCAGTCGAAGCGGTTGTCCACGACCACCGACCTGGGAACGTATGCCGCGCTGTTACGTCGGTCCCTGAGGTCAGGGTCGCCATGTAGTTGCTCGTCCACCACGTGGCCGAACACCTCCGGGCGCCAGGTCACCTGGCCTTCGATCGCACGGGCGCAGGGGTCCAACAGCAGCTTGTCGGAGTTGTACCTCAGACCCTCCGAAGGCAACCACGGGCCAAGCGCCCGAAAGCCGTAGCGCTGTCCGGCGCGGAGCCCGGGAACCAAGCCGAACCATGTCCCGTGAGTGTGACCCGGCAGGTTGATCCGGCGCTCGCTGGCTCCGGTCGTGTCTCCGACATCGAAGAGGCAGACCTCGACCTTGTCCGCATGCCCGGCAAAGACCGAGAAGTCAACGCCATCGGGAGTCACCGTGGCGCCGTGCGGGGGAGGGAGATCGCGGGTGGGGCACATGGCACCAAGCGTAGGCAGTCGTTACGTTAGGCACATGACCGATCCGACTTCGCTTCCTAGCTTCCCGCCGCCGCCTAGCGAGCACCCCCTGCGCGGACGTGTGCTCGACGCCCTGCTCGACGAGGGCTTCGGGCCCAACATCGACGACGACGGCGATGTGACCTTCACGGTGCAGGACCAGCAGCTGTTCGTGCGCTGTCTGGAGGGCGACTTCACCATCATGCGAGTCTTCGGGCAGTGGCAGATCGGCGACGACGTGCCCTCGGACCTCCTGACCCAGCTCATGGCCTGTAATGAGCTGACCCTGCGCCTGAACGTGGTCAAGGTCGGCATCGCGAACCAGACCCTGGTCGTGACCGGCGAGCACGTCATCGGCCCGGACACCGACGTCAAGGCGATGCTGGTCGTCACCACTCAGCTTGTGTTGTCCGCCGTCCATATGTGGCACGAGACGATCCTGGGCCGGACGCAGGACGAGACCGCAGGACCGGAGATGGCATGAGCGACTACGTTCGTCTCGAGGTCGAGGGTGGCATCGGAACCATCCGCATGGATCGCCCCCCCATGAACGCGATCAACGTCGAGGTCCAGGACGCGCTGCACGCGGCCGCGCTCGAGGCCGGCACCCGTCGCGACGTCTCCGCAGTCATCATCTACGGCGGCGAGAAGGTCTTTGCCGCAGGTGCTGACATCAAGGAGATGCAGCCCATGTCCTACACCGACATGGTCGACCGCTCCGCAGCGTTGCAGGCCGCCTTCATCGCCATCGCCCGGATCCCCAAGCCAACGGTGGCCGCCATCACCGGCTATGCGCTTGGCGCCGGCTGTGAGCTAACCCTGGCCTGCGACTTCAGGGTTGCTGCCGACAACGCCAAGCTGGGTCAGCCCGAGGTGCTGCTCGGCGTCATCCCCGGAGCCGGTGGAACCCAACGACTGTCGCGTCTGATCGGTCCTGCCCGGGCCAAGGACATCATCTTCACCGGGCGCTTCGTCTCTGCTGAGGAAGCCCTGCGGATCGGCTTGGTGGACGAGGTTGTCGCGCCTGAGGACGTCTACGCCGCGGCACGTCGGCGGGTCGAGCACTACGTGGGCGGCCCGGCATACGCCATCCGTGCTGCCAAGGAGGCGATCGACCGCGGTCTTGAGGTCGATCTCGACACTGGTCTGGAGATCGAGCGGATGCAGTTCGCCGGTGTCTTCGCGACCCGTGACCGCGACATTGGCATGTCTTCGTTCGTCGAGCAAGGACCGGGCAAGGCGAAGTTCGAAGGCCGTTAATGGGCAATACTGAGGGTTACGGAGGGAGATGCCGATGCTGCCGGACGAGTTTGTAGCAAGGGATGCCGAGTATGTAGCAGAGGGTGGCGAAACTCGGGAGGCAGAGCTCGTGTCCAGCGCCGATGCGCGGATCGGGTCCGAGGAAGGCATCGAGTTCTGGCAAGGTTTCGATCCGGTGGCATTGGGAACCCAAGTGTTCTTCGCGCGTGCCCGGTGCGACCCGGGAACAAGAATTCCCCCGCACGTGCACACGGAGGACACGGTGGCCTACCTCGTGGAAGGACGGGCGGTTTTTCGAAGTGGCCCTTCCCTCGAGCGCGTACACGAGATGAAAGCAGGCGACTGGCTTTTCGTGCCCGCTGGCATGGTTCACGTCGAGGAAACGCCAACAGATTCCGCGGGCGACTTCCTCTACGCACGTTCCGGGCAGGGAGGCACGACGAC
>JAYSQH010000188.1:0-6872 GCA_043721655.1 Phycicoccus sp.
AGTACGACGAGCCAGGGGCGTATGACGACAAGGACAGCCGCTTCAACGCCTGGCGCGACGGGCGCACGGGTTATCCGATTGTCGACGCAGGGATGCGCCAGCTGCGGTCGGAAGGCTGGATGCACAACAGGATCCGGATGGTGGTGGCCAGCTTCCTGGTCAAGGACCTGCACATCGAGTGGCGGCACGGCGCCCGTCACTTCATGCGTTGGCTGGTCGACGGTGACCTCGCCTCCAACCAGCACGGCTGGCAGTGGACGGCCGGCAGCGGCACCGACGCCGCGCCATACTTCCGGGTCTTCAACCCCACGCTTCAGGGCAAACGATTCGACCCCCACGGCGATTATGTCCGCAGGTACGTGCCCGAGCTGCGCCACGTCCACGCGACGTCGATCCACGAACCCTGGACAGTCGACGGGGGACCGCCGCGCGGCTACCCCGCCCCCATCGTTGACCACGGATACGAACGGCAGGAGTCGTTGCGACGACTCGAGCTCATCCGCAAAAGCGCTGCGCCTCAATGACATTGCGCCTCCATGAGATTCAGCGTTCCGCAGCTCGACCGAGATGGCGAGGTGGTGCAGCCCGCGCAGCACTCCGGCATACGGCCCGCTCGTGGGCCCGGGCAGGTCGAAGATCGCTCATTCGGGCGGCGAACCCGAGATACTGGGTCGATGCACATCGGGGTCTCTGAACGCACTGGTTTCGCAGTGTCGGACGCGCGGCTGGGCGACGTGGTCGGGTCAGTCGGATGACCGAGAGCCTCGGCGAGCAGTCGATGCAACGGCTGCTCGACGCAGTGGCGGCCCGCACGACGGCGCCGGGCGGGGGCGCCGTGACCGGAGTCGTGACGGCGCTCGCCGGTGCGCTGGTCGCGATGTGTGCCCGGTTCTCCGGCTCCGATCCGACTCAGGGCACCGATCTGACGCAACGCACTGACCTGACGCAACGCACTGACCTGACGCAACGCACGAACGTGACAAACCTGGCCGGGCGGGCTGACGAGCTGCGGGCCCGAGCGGTCTCGCTGGCGCAGTCGGATCTTGCCGTCTACGCGGAATACCTGAAGGCCCGACGGGCTGGAAGTGACAGTGACGTGGCCGCGGCCCTCGACGAGGCGATCAGGATCCCGCTCGAGATGGCAGAGGTGGCAGCCGAGCTCGCCGAGATCGCGTTGGGCCTGGCCCGCACCGGCAACCCGAACCTGCGTGGTGACGCGACCACGGCGGTACTCATCGGTGTCGCGGCGGCCAAGGCGGGGGCGGTGCTCGTCGCCGAGAATCTTTCCGGCACTGACAGTGTTCCCAGGCTTACGGATCCAAGGCTTGTGGATCCCAGGCTTGCGCGCGCCGCCGCCATCGTCACCTCAGCCACCGCCGCCGAGCGGCATGCCCTCTCGCTGTATCCGGTTCTGAGAGCTACGTAGTCGAACGGAGTGCCGGGCCGCACCCACCCCGTCGGCAGCGACAACTGCAGCCAGCAATCTGCGAAAGGTGCGGGAGGTGCGGGACGGTACACGTCAGGCTGCGACGCCCTTGCCCCTGTCCAGGAGTCCGGCTTCGTACGGTGCCCCTTCGCCACAGGTGACACATCGCCACCTGTGCTCGTGGACCCGGAAGTAGTGGCCGCTGATGCCGCACGCCGTCATCTCGTAGACGACGGCGGTCACCGTCTTGCCACCGGTGATGAACTTGCGTACACCCACGTCGAGGAGGAAGACCAGACCCGTGCCCAGTGGGACAGCGAGGAGCGCCCAGAACAGGGTCGGGGACGTCGGAGACCAGAAGAACGCTGGAGTGATGAAGCTGCCCACGCCAGGCAAGCCACCAAGAAAGTCCATGTCGATGAACTCCGGTTCCTCCCGTGAGGCCGTGTATCGGCCCTCTACGTAAAGAAGCGTACTGGCGAGGGTATGGATTGGGTCTGCATTTGGCATCGACTTGGCGTGTCGAGGTCGGGTCTCTTGACGTCGTCGGCCTGCCGCGCTGCGGACCTGGGCACTCGTACTCGAGGGTCGGTTGCTACCGCCATCCGTGAGTTACGCTACCGTAGGTTACTGGCCGGTATCGATAGGGAGACGCCATGCGGAGCGAGTACGAGCACGTGGCGATTCTCAACGGGCACGAGTTCTCGTACCTAGACGCCGGGTCTGGTCCGGCGCTGCTGTTCATCCATGGACTGACCGGCTCAAGCCGCAACTGGGGCAAGGTCGTTGACCGTCTGGATGCAGATAATCACCGCGTCCTGGCGCCCGACCTGCACGGCCACGGCGCGTCAAACAAGGCGATGGGTGACTACTCGTTGAGCGCGCACGCCGCCAGCCTGCGGGATCTGCTGGATCAGCTCGGCATCGACCGGGTGACGCTGGTCGGGCACTCCCTCGGGGGCGGCATTGCGATGCAGTTCTGCTACCTGTTCCCGGATCGCGTCGAGCGCCTCGTCCTGGTTGCCAGCGGAGGCTTCGGCAGGTCGGTGAGCCCGTTGCTCAGGTCCGCCACCCTGCCCGGCGCCGAATGGGTTCTGCCGCTTATCGCATCCAGCTGGGTGCGCGAACGGGGGGAAGCCCTCGGTCGCGGCCTCGGCAAGCTGGGCTGGAAGCCCAGCAAGGACGTCACCGAGGCATGGCGTGGCTTCACCTCCCTTGCTGACGCAGACGCTCGACGCGCCTTTCTGGCTACCACGCGCTCGGTCATCGACCCGGGGGGACAGACCGTTACTGCGCTTGCTCACCTGCCGATGCCGGTCGAGATCCCCACGCTGGTCATCTGGGGCACGCGGGACCGGATGATTTCGCCGGGACACGCGGCGGCCGCTCACCAGGCGATCCCTGGCAGCAAGGTCGTGCTCTTCGAGGGCGCCGGACACTACCCGCATCTGGACCAGCCCGAGCGTTTCGCAGAGGTGCTGGACAAGTTCATGGCGGGTTGACCTCGGGCCAGGCGATCGTCCTCGACATCCTGACCCCACCACCGGACGTCAGGAACATGGTGCTGCCCCCAAACTCGCCAACTATCGCCAACCTACGGTAACGTAACCTACGATCCCGTAAGTTGGTTTGTAAGTTGGAGGTTCCGCGCATGCCCGTGTCGACCAGCGATCGCCCCGTCGGCCCCGCCCGACCAGCTCCGTCCGAAGACGGCGGATGGCCGGTCGTCATCCAGGGCGGTATGGGCGTGGCCGTGTCGTCCTGGCAGATGGCTCGGGCCGTGGCGCAGGCCGGGCAGCTCGGCGTCGTCTCGGGGACCGCGCTGGATGTCGTGATCGCCCGGCGGCTCCAGGACGGTGACGCAGACGGCGACGTGAGACGCGCCCTCGAGCACTTCCCGGTGCCGGCCATGGCCGAGCGGGTGCTGCATCGTCATTTCCGCGAGGGTGGCAGAGCGCCGGGTGAGTCGTACGTTCCCGTGCACAAGCTGAGCATGAGCCCGAGTGTCATCTGCCTCGAGCTGTCGATCGTCGCCAACTTCGCCGAGGTGTGGCTGGCCAAGGAAGGCCACCACGGCGTGGTCGGCATCAACTTCCTGGAGAAGGTCCAGATGGCCACGCCGAGTGCTGCCTATGGCGCGATGCTCGCCGGCGTCGACTACGTGCTGATGGGCGCCGGGATTCCCAACGAGATCCCTCAACTGCTCAACCACCTGGCGCTTCACGAGAAGTGCTCGCTGGACCTTGACGTGGACGGGGCGACCACGGCATACAGCGTCGGGCTGGACCCTGAGGCCCTCACCGGCGGCGGGCTGGCTCCGCTGCCCCGACCTCACTTCCTCGCCATCGTGTCCGCACACGTGCTGGCCGCCTACCTGGCGCGCGAGGACTCGACCCGTCCCGATGGCTTCGTCGTCGAGGGCCCACGAGCGGGCGGGCACAACGCACCTCCGCGCGGTCGCCTTGTCCTGGATGACGACGGGCAGCCGGTTTTCGGCCCGCGTGACGACGCCGATCTGGCCAAGGTGGCCGCGGTCGGGCTCCCCTTCTGGCTGGCCGGCGGCTACTCCACTGCCGTGCAGGTCAAGCAGGCTCTGGCCGAGGGCGCGGCCGGGGTGCAGGTGGGCACGTTGTTCGCGCTCTGTGCCGAGTCCGGGCTCGAAACCCCTGTGCGCGAAGGGATGTTGACCGAGCTGGCTGCCGGACGGCTCGAGGTGCGCACCGACCCGCTGGCCTCTCCGACGGGGTTCCCTTTCAAGGTGGTGTCAGTGCCAGGGAGCCTCTCCGAGCCGGAGACGTATGCCGCCCGCCCGCGACTGTGCGACCTGAGCTACCTTCGCGTGCCGTATGAGAAAGAGCCCGGAACGTTGGGGTATCGGTGCCCGGCCGAGCCCGTCCACATGTATGTCCGCAAGGGCGGGGACATCGCAGACACGGTCGGACGCAAGTGTCTGTGCAACGGGCTCACCGCCAATGTCGGGCTCGGGCAGACACGCCGGGACGGTTACCAGGAGGCGCCAATCGCCACCCTTGGCGCGGATCTCGAAGGCGTCACCCAGATGCTCTCGGAGTTTCCCGATGGCTGGACTGCCGGCCAGGCGGTCGACTTCCTCCTGCCATAGTGGACGGATGCTTATTCGCCCCCGCAGTCGCGTTCTCGTCGTCTCCGTGCTCATCGTCAGCGTCTTTGTCCTGACCGGTTGCAGCAAGTCCGGGGATGGAGGCGGGCTCTCACTGGTCGACAAGGCCAAGACGGCATCGGTATGCCTTGATGTCGCAGGCTCGGTAAAGAGCGCCACCGACGTCGGCACCAAGGTTGCCCAAGGGTCCATCGCCCAGGCCGACGCTGCGGCACAGCTGCAGCCGATCGCCGCCGACGTCGAGACTCTGGCCAAGAAGAACGCCGCCGTGCCCATCGGCGCGCACCTGCAGAAGCTGGCCGAGAGCATCACCGCGCTGCAGAAGGTCAGCCCCGATGCCGCGACCGACTTCCAGACGGCAGCTCAGTCGCTTGCTGCTCAGGCCAAGGTTGTCGTGAACGACTGCGCCGCCATCGGTCAGTAACCAACACGTCACCTCAGGCGGTCGCTGGCTCCCTGTCTCCCATAGCGTGAAGTCGCAAGATTTGTTGCCTGGCGGCCGTCCAGACGACAAATGTTGCGACTTCACGGGCTGAAATTGAGCATGTGGGGAGAATCTACGGGTGGGCGACTCAACGATGCCGTGGCGCAATACAACGCACGACTGGACGAGCACCGTGGATGCAGAACATCTCGCGCTGGTCCGTCGGCACCCCGCGGTGTTCGCTCCGGGCGGCAGCGCGCACCTGATTCTCGAGGTGATGGCCTACGCAGCCGACGAAGCCGAGGGCACGACCTCGGGGCGCTGCGTAGTCACCCTGCACGGCGACGGCTCAATGTCTGTCTCGGACAATGGGCGAGGAACCGACACCCGATACGACGAGCACGGCCAGCCGATCAAGAAGCCGGTCATGGCCACCAGGGATCTCCGGTTCTTTGACTTCCCCGATGCCCAGCTTCTGCCCGATGGCCATCCCCGCCGGGGCATGTCCGTGGTCGCAGCCCTCAGCGAGTGGCTCGTGCACACCAACCGACGCCGAGACGGGGCCTGGACCCAGCGCTACGAACACGGCATTCCGGTCACCGACCTGTTCCCGATCGATAACGACGACGCGAGCGGGACAAGCATGCACTTCCTCCCCGTTGAGGCGCTTCGCGCAGCCGCGGCAGTCACGGCAGCTGAGCTGATGCGGACGGCCGCAAGGCCGCACCTGTCAGTGGAAGTCATCGACCAGCGCGTCAGATGAAAGTGTGCCGGCGGCGCTCGGCTGGCCCTGCCATCGCGTGAAGTCGCAAGAATTGTTGACTGCAGGCTCCCCAGACGACAAATGTTGCGACTTCACGGGCCGAGATCGAGCTTCACGGGTGGGATGGCACAGCGTGAGCGGGTCAGAGGTCGTTCCCGGCATACGACAGGTTGAAGCTCTTGTTGGTGAGCGGGAAGTCGGGAACGATCGTGTCCGCCAGCGAGACGGGCAGGGCTGGCCAGTTGAACCACGACGGGTCCACGATCTTTGCCCGGGTGAGGCGTCCGTCAGGGTCAACTTCGACTCGGTGGACGATCGTGCCGCGCCACCCCTCGACGATGCCGACCCCGCTGCGCGACGCGCCTGAAGCGATCTCGGCCGTGCCTCGCTGCGCGACACCCTTGTCTGCGTCACCGTCGGCTGCGTCACCGAGGACTGAACCTCGGTAGCTCAGCTGGTCGGCGGTGCTGATCAGGTGGACCGCGAGGCTGGTGGATGCCGCGAACTCCTCGAGGCGAACGGTGAACCGGGCGAGGACGTCTCCGTGGATATTCGTGACCGGGGTGACGGGAAGTCCGGCGGTGGGGTGGTCCAGGCGTGCGTCGGTGGCGAGACCGCTGGCGCGGGCGATGTAGCCAAGGCAGCCGAGGTCCCTAGCCTGGTCGTGGGTGAGGACAGAGGTGCCGGTGAAGCGGTCACGGACCACGGTGTTGGCGAGGGTGAGCCGGCAGACTTCGGCGAGGTCCGCGGCCAGCTCCGTCAGCTTGCCCGGGTCGGGCAGGGCCAGCAGGTCGACGGTGCCCGGGCTGATCGCGTCGCGGAGCAGCCGGTGCCCGGTCGTGGCGTTGTTGATACGGAGCAGCTCCTCGCGGATCCGCAGGGCGTGCGCGTTGGCCAGTGAGAAACCGGCGTCGTTGGCGAGCGCGCCGAGGTCGGTGGCGTGGTTGTAGAGGCGTTCGAGCTCAAGGACCAGGGCACGTAGGCGATGGGCCGGCTCGGGCATGACGATGCCGAGAGCGTCCTCGACGGCGAGGCTGTGGGCCAGACCGTGGGCAGCAGATGTGTCACCGCTGATGCGTTCGGCAAGGTGGGTGGCGTCGGTCGCGTCGAGCCCCTCGAA
>JAYSQH010000189.1:0-1995 GCA_043721655.1 Phycicoccus sp.
CTTGCCCTTAGCGACGCATACCTGGACACGGTCGCCGCCCGCACCCCATCCCCCGGCGACGAGCTTGCCGGCACCCTGACCGCCTGGCTCGACCAGATCGACGAAGACTTCACGGCGCTGCCGGCCCCCGCAGTACTCGCGATCGCCCTCGGATCCCTCGATGCGACCGACCTCGACGCCGCTCCGACGGCCCCTGTGCGCCAGTTCGCCGCCGGGACACACCGACGTCGGCGAATGGCGACGCTGGCGGCCGCCATGGCCATCGCCGCAGCGGGCACCGGCGTTGCCGCGGCCAGCCCCGGATCGCTGCTCTACCCGGTTCACCAGAAACTGTTCGGACCCGTCGCTCCGCGCCCCGATCCCCTCGACATCGCGAGCGGACTCCTGGACCGCGTGCAGGGCCTGACCCAGGCAGCCGGGAACAAGCAGCACATCCGCTCAGACCAGACGACCGCGGCTCAGAACCTGCTCGGTCAGGCCCTGGGGTTGCTGACCTCAGCCCCGACATCGGCTCGACGCACCGCCCTGCTCAACCGCCAACACTCGCTCGCGGCTGAGGTGAACCGTCTGGCCGTGAACGGCACCCGCAATGAGCCCGGCTTCAAAGCGCCTCCAGTTTCAACACTTGGGGTCACAAGCAACACAAGCCAGCACGGCGGTCAGAAACAACCACTGACCGGCGACCAAAAAGACCTGAGTACCGACACCAGCGCTGGAGATCACGCAAATGAACCTGGCGTCACCAGCAGCGGCGCCACTACCGACTTGACCAGCCCAGGCGGTTCAGACGTGACCACCGCCCCCCAAGGCAGCCAGCCCAGTCCAAGCGCAGACAGCGACCAACCAGACCCCAACTGACCGATCCTGGGCCGCCCGGGGCTTCGGTTGAACCCCAGGGGTGCCTAGCGCACCTAATGCGCCCCCCGGCGCTGGCATGGCCACCCGATCGACAATTGCTTGCTCCTTCACCGAACACCACATAGGTCATCTGGTGGACGGCCCGGGCCCACTTGACAAGTCCTGGTCGCAGGTACACGCTCCTAATCATGTTAGGTACACCAACCCGTGATCGGCAAAGCGAACGACGTGAGGCAACGCGTCTAGAGATCCTGGACGCAGCTTGGGCACTCGCTCGCCAAGACGGACTGTCCCAGATCACGCTGCGCGATGTTGCGGAGCAGGTCGGGATGCGCGCCCCGTCGCTGTACAGCCACTTTGAGTCGAAGAACGCCATCTACGACGCGATGTTCGCCCAGGCGTGGTCCGAGGCCGCTGCGGCAATGAGCGAGATCAGGCGGCAACTTCCCCGCTCACCACGAGGCGCGCTGAAGAAGATGGCGAGGACCTTCTTCGACTTCGAGGTCAGCGACCTAGCCCGCCACCAGCTGATGAACCAGCGCACCATCCCAGGCTTCGAGCCGAGCCCCGCCGCCTACGCGCCGGCCGTTCAGGTACTCGACGACCTGCGCGAGGTAATGGCGGGTCTCGGCATCCGCGCCGCCCAGGACATCGACCTGTACACCGCCCTCGTCAGCGGCCTCATCGACGCCCAGCAGGCCAACGACCCCGGCGGGCAGCGCTGGTCACGGCTTCTTGACCGCGCGATCGACATGTTTGCCGACAACGTCGGTATCCCCCCCACGACCCAGAGGACGACATGACACCCGCAACCGGAACAGAGCCACGCAACCTCGGCCTTCGCCGCTCACAGCTCGACCGGACCACCGCGATGCGACTGGCCGCAACCGAGTACGCCAGATTCGCCGACGCCGTCGACCAGCTCGCCCCACGCGAGTGGGAGCTGCCCACTGACTGCCCCGGATGGGACGTCAGCGCGGTAACCCAACACGTACTTGGGATGGCCGAAATGGCCGCCTCGGTGCCCGAGGGCGTACGCCAGTTCAGGGCAGCATCCAAGAAGGGCGGACTGTTCCTCGACGCCCTCACGGCCCTTCAGGTGCGCAAGAACGCGGGCCTCACCCCCGCGGAGCTCAC
>JAYSQH010000190.1:0-3893 GCA_043721655.1 Phycicoccus sp.
CAGGCTCTCTCCCGCTCGATGTACAGCCAGCTGATCCCCCGCGGGCGCGAGGCCGAGTTCTTCAGCCTGTACCAGGCCATGGAACGCGGCACCAGCTGGTTCGGGACGCTGGTCTTCGGGCTGGTCCACCAATTCACCCACTCCTACCGCTGGGCCATCATCGCCCTGATCGTGTTCTTCGTCATCGGAGGTCTGCTCCTGTCCAGGGTCCGGATGCGTGAGGGCATCGTGGCCTCCGGCAACCAGGTGCCCGCGGTGATATGACGACTCCCCCATCGGCGGTAGTCTGATATCTGGCAGACACCTGTCGAATCCGGAACATTGAGGCTAACAACGTCGTTATCTCCAGTGAATCCCCACGCAAAACCTGGTGTGGGCAGCATGTTTGGAGTTCCCCGTCATGGCCGAACGATCACTTCGAGGCACCAATCTGAGTGCCCTGAGCATGGAGACCGACACGAACGTCGTGCTCAGCGAGCGACAGCTCATCCGCTACGTGTGCCCTGAGAAGCACATCAGCGAGCTCCCGTTCTCGGTCGAGGCAGATGTCCCGACGGTGTGGGAATGCCGCTGTGGCCTCGAAGCCCGACTCGTGGACGGCCCCGAGCCGGAGTACAAGAACGTCAAGGCAGTTCGCACCCACTGGGACATGTTGCTGGAGCGCCGGTCCATCCCTGAGCTTGAGGCTCTGCTCAAGGAGCGGCTGGCCCTGCTACGTGCATCCCGTGGTGAGAAGCCGCGCCGGAAGCGCACCGCCTGACCCGCACACGCCTCGAACGACAAGCCCCGTGCTGCCTCCCCTCCTTGGCCACGGGGCTTGTTCCTGCCCGTATGCCGTGTCACGAGGCGCCTGGACGCGGCTCAGATGACCTCGCCACGAATGACGCCGGGCCTCTGGGTCAACCGCCGTTCGACGACTCCTTGCAGCCACCGCCGGGTGATCGGTCTGGTGACCGGAAAGATGAAGAAGAAGCCGACGATGTCGGTCAGGAAGCCCGGAGTCAGCAGCAGGGTGCCACCGATCAGCACCAAGGCCGCGTCGGCCAGCTCACCGCCGGGCATCTTGCCGGTGTTCAGCGCCGACCGCAGGCCCTGCCAGGAGCGCCGACCCTCGCGCTTGACGAAGTAGGCACCCAGAGCCGACTCCACCAACAGAAGTACCAGGGTCTGCCAGCCGCCAATCATCGTGCCGACCCCCACGATCACGGCGATCTCAGCAACCGGCACGACGAGCAGTGCGACGAAGACGATCCATGCCAGTGGCGGGCGCCAGCGCCCGCCACGGGTCAGGCGTCGAGCCGGTGCCATCGGGGCTCCCTTCGGATCAGCGACGTGACCTGGCCGAGCCGATACCTGACGCCCCACGTCGTGACGCTGCGCAAGGCCTCCTTGACAATGCCCTGGCTCATCTTGGAGTCACCGATCGTCCGCTCAACAAAGGTGATCGGCACCTCGACCACGATCATGCCGCGACGCACGGCCCGCCATACAAGATCGACCTGGAAGCAGTATCCGGCGGAGGCGACTTCATGCAGGTCCAGGGCGCGCAGCGCGGGCGCGCGGTAGGCCCTGAATCCCCCGGTGGCGTCACCGATCGGCATGCCGAGAAGCACTCGGGTGTAGACATTGGCGCCGCGGCTGAGGGCCTTGCGGTGGCTCGGCCAGTTGACCACCGAACCCCCCGGCACCCAGCGCGAGCCGAGCGCCACATCAGCATCGGCAAGAGCCGCAAGGAGGCGACGGAGCTGCTCGGGCTGGTGCGAGCCGTCTGCATCCATCTCGACGAGCACGCCATAGCCTTTGTCCAGCGCCCACGCGAACCCGGCGAGATAGGCCGCCCCCAGCCCCTCCTTGCGCTCGCGGTGCAGGACCCGAACCTGGTCGTCCTCGGCCGCCAGCTGGTCAGCGACGGCACCAGTACCATCCGGGGAGCCGTCGTCCAGAACCAGCACATCCGCCTCGGGCACGGCCTTGCGCAGCCGCGACACGATCAGCGGAAGGTTCTCGCGTTCGTTGTAGGTCGGGATCAGCACCACGATCTTGCCGATCGGGGGCCGGACCTCTGGGTCTGTCATGAACGTCCTTCGCAAGTGGTCACGCCGGTACGGGGTCGAGCCACCGACACTACCGGCGACGGCGTCTCAACCCGAGCAGTACCAACAACATCGCCAGACTGGCGATGGCGAGGTACTCGGGCCAGGCGCCGACCCGGTCTGCGATGGTGAGGTCTGTGCGCAGCGGGAGGTCGGCGGCAAGCACCGCCGCTGTGAACAACGTCGAACGCTGGTGGACAGTTCCGTCAGGAGTGATCAGCGCGCTGACCCCGACCGTCGACACGTGGACGATGGAGCGCCCATGCTCGATGGCGCGGATCCGCGAGATGGCCAGCTGCTGGACGGACTCGTCGGTGAAGCCAAACGTGGCGTTGTTGGTCTGGACGAGCAGGACATTGGCGCCCTTGTTGACGGTGTCGCGCATCAGGCCGTCGTAGGCCACCTCGAAACAGATGATCGGCCCGGCCGCGATGGTGCCGCCCCCGCGGGTAGACACCCGGAACACGACGGGGCCGGGGCCGGCCGCGAAGTCCGAGCTGACCAGGTCGACCTTGTCGCTGAAGCGGCGGAAGAACGAGCGGTACGGAATGTACTCGGCGAACGGGACCGGGTGTTGCTTGATGTATCGCGCGGTAACGCCCCTGCCCGGCAGATACAACAGGCTTGCGTTGGACACCTTGGGCCGTGGCTCCTCCAGCAGGGCGCCCAGGATGAGGGGCGCGTTGATGGCGTCCACAGCCGTGGTGATAACGCCAGCCGCGTCAGCGTTACGCAGCGGGTCGATGTCGGACGCGTTCTCCGGCCACACGACAAGGTCCGGGCTGGGCTGCTCCCCCGCCCTCACGGCCGCCGCCGCTCTGAGGGTCGCCTTGACGTGGTCGTCCAGAACCGCTCGTCGCTCCGCGTTGAAATCCAGACCCGGACGGGGCACGTTGCCCTGGACCGCCATGAACCGTGCCGTAGGCCCGTCGGTCGGGATCGGGACCAGTAGCGGCAGCAGCACCACGGCAACTGCGCTCACCAGCGAAGCTCCGCCGGCGATCCGAGCTCCCCCGATCAGGCCGGTGATGCCTGCGGCCAGCAGCCCTCCGGCCAGACCCACACCGAACGTCACCGCAGGAGCGCCGCCGAGCGCCGCCAGGGCGGAAAGGGGCGAGTCCGCCTGGCTGAACGCCAGGCGTCCCCAGGGGAACCCGCCGAACGGAGTGTTGCCCCGCAGCGTCTCCTGGGCCACCCAGGCCAGCGCTACGACCATGGGTCGCACGTCGGCGTTGGCACGAGTCGGCACGTCGCGTTGGAACCGCCGGTGGAACCCACCTCGCTGCAGCAGGGCACAAGCCAGACCGAGCAGCGCGATATACAGCGACTCGAGCAGAGCCAGGGCGACCCACGGAAGGGCCCCGACGTAGATGCCGGACCATGACAACAGCGGCAGGAAACAGGACAAGCCGCTGACCAGCCCGAGCAGTGCGCCCTGCCAAGGTGAGGCACCGCGCGTCGCCAACGCCAGAAGCGCGACGCCGATGGGCGCCAGGACCCAGAGGTCGTACGAGGGAAACGCCAGCCACAGGGCCAGACCGGAGACGACGGCAAGTGGGAAGCGGTGCACCGCGTCAGGCTAGATCACCGCGGTGTCCCCGGACACAGCAGAGCCCGCGTCGCCGTTGGGACCAGTCCCCGAACCGACAGGATGCCGATCCGAAACTGTTGTCTACTAAGCACGCGGGCTATGCCGTCGGCAGCCTCCGACGCCTCGCGAGGTGGTCACAATGCACGTCATCTCGTGGAACTGGTTGACATGGCGGCTGCGCGCGCAAACCACCTTGGATCCCGGAGATT
>JAYSQH010000191.1:0-3477 GCA_043721655.1 Phycicoccus sp.
GCCACGCCCTCGCCCTCAGCGATCCGGCCGGCTTCAAGGAAGGTCAGGTGGTCGGAGTCGATGCCCTTGCGCATCTTGACGGTGACCGGCACGGCATACGGGGCGGCCTCCTTGACCGCGCCGCTGACGATGGCGCGAAACAGGTCCGTCTTCCAGGGAAGGGCCGCGCCGCCACCCTTGCGGGTGACCTTGGGGACCGGACAGCCGAAGTTGAGGTCGATGTGATCGGCACGGTCCTCGGTCACGAGCAGCCGCACCGCCGCCGCCACGGTGGCCGGGTCCACGCCGTAGAGCTGGATCGAACGGGGGTACTCGCCCGGATCGTGCTCGATCAGCTGCATCGTCGCCGGCGTGCGCTCGACCAGGGCACGCGACGTGATCATCTCGCTGACATAGAGCGACGTCGCACCCCTCGCAGCGGTGGCTCCCGAGGCTGCGGGCTGACCCGGACCCGCGTCGCCATACTCCCGGCACAACCGGCGGAACGCCCTGTTGGTGATGCCGGCCATCGGGGCGAGCACCACGGGGGAGCTGAAGGTGTGGCGGCCGATGTGAAGGGGAGGGAGTACGGCGGTCATGGTCCCCCGATCCTGGCTCAGCAGCCGAGCAGACGTTTCGCCAGGTAGTCCTCGACCTGGTCCAGCGCAACCCGTTCCTGCACCATCGAGTCGCGCTCGCGCACGGTGACCGCGTGGTCCTCGAGTGTGTCGAAGTCGACGGTGATGCAGAACGGCGTGCCGATCTCGTCCTGGCGACGGTAGCGGCGACCTATGGCGCCCGCGTCGTCGAAGTCGACCATCCAGCTCTGGCGCAGCTGGGCGGCCAGGTCCTTGGCCTTCGGGGTCAGGTCCGCGTTGCGCGACAGCGGCAGGACGGCAACCTTGATCGGCGCCAGCCGCTTGTCGAGCTTGAGCACGACGCGCTTGTCGACGCCACCCTTGGTGTTGGGTGCCTCGTCCTCGGTGTAGGCGTCGATGAGGAATGCCATCATCGACCTGGACGGGCCTCCCGCCGGCTCGATGACGTACGGCGTGAAGCGCTCGCCCGTGGACTGGTCGAAGTAGGACAGGTCGGTGCCCGAGGCCTCGCCGTGGGTCCTGAGGTCGAAGTCGGTGCGGTTCGCGATGCCCTCGAGCTCGCCCCACTCGCTGCCCTGGAAGCCGTAGCGGTACTCGATGTCCACCGTGCGTTTGGAGTAGTGCGACAGCTTCTCCTGCGCGTGCTCGAAATGGCGCAGGTTGTCCTTGGTGATGCCGAGGTCGACATACCACTGGGTGCGCGCGTCGATCCAGTACTGGTGCCACTCCTCGTCACTGCCGGGCACCACGAAGAACTCCATCTCCATCTGCTCGAACTCGCGGGTCCGGAAGATGAAGTTGCCGGGCGTGATCTCGTTGCGGAAGCTCTTGCCGATCTGGGCGATTCCGAACGGCGGCTTCTTGCGTGAGGAGTTCATCACGTTGGCGAAGTTCAAGAAGATGCCCTGGGCGGTTTCGGGGCGCAGGTAGTGCAGTCCTGACTCGTCCTGCGTCACACCGAGATAGGTCTTGAGCAGGCCGGAGAACTGCCGAGGCTCGGTCCAGGAGCCGCGAGTACCGCAGTTGGGGCAGGCGATGGTCTCGAGGTCGACGGTGTCGGGATTCTCGATACCTTTCTTCTCCGCCACGTGCTCCTGCAGGTGATCAGCCCGGAAACGCTTGTGGCACGACTGGCACTCGGTCAGCGGGTCGGTGAACGTCGCCACATGGCCCGATGCCTCCCAGGTCTTCGTCGGAAGGATGACCGAGGAGTCCAGGCCCACGATGTCGTCGCGTTGCTGGACCATGGACTTCCACCACTGACGCTTGATGTTGTCCTTGAGCTCCACGCCCAGGGGGCCGTAGTCCCACGCCGAGCGCGTGCCTCCGTAGATCTCACCGCACGGATAGACGTAGCCCCTGCGCTTGCAGAGACTGACGATGGTGTCGATGGTGGAGGTAGCGGCCATGGGGCAAGGGTATCGGCCCCGAACCCCCGCTCCTGCCCAAGACCGGCACACCTCGTTCTCGACACCGCCTCAGCCCGGCCGCGACCGACTCACGTAGCCTCAAACTGTGCCAAATACCTTGCGCCCCAGTATCGAACGCGCCAGCCTTCCCCTGATGACGAGGCTGAGCAGTCTGCCCCGCCTCGTGCCATTTTTGATCCTGCTGGCCTTGCTCGTGGCCGGTGTCGTGATCAGCGGCCCGGTGGGCTTCGTCCTCATGGGCCTGGCCGCCGGCTTCGTCGCATGGATCCTCTATCTCTCGTGGCCGCGCCTGACCAGCTCCGAACGAATTATGCGATCCGCCGTGTTGCTGCTTGCTGTGGCCATGGCGCTCACGCAGTTGTTCCCCCGGAGCTAGGGCTGCCGATTTGCTCTGGGGACGCGCCCCCGCTCAACCTTGGGGGAAGGGAGCAGGGGCGCGCCGGCCCCATGCTCTCACGGCCCGATCCCTTAGGCCACAACGGGATTCCCCGAACCGTCAGATGGGGTCGTTCTTACTTTTGACAATCATTCTCATTGAGACTGATAATCAGTGACATGACGTCCCGTGCCCTCAGAGTCGTCCCGCTGATCCACTTGGTCACCGCCGCGCTCGCCCTGAGCGCCTGCGGGTCGCCGGGGGCGATCGCTGACGGCAGGATCGCCGTCGTGGCCTCGTTCTATCCGCTGCAGTACGCAACCCAGCAGATAGGCGGCAGCCTCGTAGCAGTCACGAGCCTGACCAAGCCGGGCGCCGAACCGCACGACATCGAGCTCACGCCGCGTGCCGTGGCCTCCGTGAACAAGGCCCGACTCGTGGTCTACGAGAAAGGCCTGCAGGGTGCCGTCGACAAGGCCGTGGAGTCGCAGGCTGGCGGCCACAGCCTCGATGTTGTCCCCTCGGCCAACCTCGACCTCAAGCTCGTCAATGGCGCCACCGATCCGCACTTCTGGCTTGACCCGCAACGGTATTCCGCGGTGGCCAGGGTGATCGCCGAGCGGCTCGCGCAGCTGGACCCCGCCCACCGTTCCGACTTCGAGAAGAACGCCGCGGTCTTCGAGGACAAGCTCGCCGCGCTCTCCCAGGAGTTCACCACCGGTCTGGCCAGCTGCCAGCGGCGGGACATCGTCACCAGTCACGCCGCCTTCGGCTATATCGCGAAACGGTTCGGCTTGAGGCAGATTGCGATCAACGGCCTCTCCCCCGACTCCGAGCCCAGGGCCGGCGTCCTGGCCACAGTCAGCGCCTACGCCAAGGCCCACGAGGTGACCACGATCTACGCCGAGACGCTGGTGAGCCCCGCCATCGCGCAGACCGTTGCCACGGAGGCCGGGGCACAGATGAGGACTCTCGACCCGATCGAAGGACTGACCCAGGCCTCCGCGGGCAAGGACTATTTTGAGGTCATGCGCTCCAACCTCAAGGCCCTGCGCGCCGGTCAGAGCTGCTCATGACCGGGTCCGCACTGGTG
>JAYSQH010000192.1:0-2564 GCA_043721655.1 Phycicoccus sp.
CCCAAGGGGGCGCCGCCTGAGATGGCGTACGTGACCTTGCCTCCCATGGCGGCACGCAGCTTGCCGTAGACGAGCTTGTCGAAGAACGCGTGCTTGGCGTTGAGCAGCGCACCCGGCTTGCCGTCATCGTGTGCCGTGCTCCAGGCGATAGCAGTCCGGGCTGCCGCAGCGAAGATCTTGCCCTTGCCCTCGGCGGTGGCCTTCTGCTCCGAGGAGTTGTAGATCTTCTCGAAGACGCGCGGCACCGACAGGATGAACGTCGGGGAGAAGGTGCCGAAGTCGGTCAGGAGGCTCTTGATGTCAGCGGTGTGCCCCATCCGAACCCCGGCCTGGACGCAGACAACCTGGACGAACCGGGCGAACACGTGGGCGAGAGGAAGGAACAGCAGCGTTGACGCGCCCGGGACTGACACGACCACCTTCATGCGCTCAACACTGTTCTCGGCCAGGGCCATGAAGTTGTCGTGGGTGAGCTGGCAACCCTTGGGTCGGCCGGTCGTGCCTGACGTATAGATGATCGTGGCGACGTCGGCACGACTGACCTGGCCGCGCCTGATCTCAAGCGCCTCATCAGTGATCTCGAGGCCGGTGACCTTGAGCTCGTCCAGCCCCCCGGCGTCGATCTGCCACACGTGGCGAAGCTCGGTCTGGTCGGCTCGCACGGCGTTCAGGGTCCGGGCATGTGTCGGGGTCTCCAGGATCACGGCCGCACATCCGGCGTCACCGACGATCCAGCCGACCTGCTCTGCTGAGGACGTCTCATAGATAGGCACAGGGACCGCACCCGCGGTCCATAGCGCGAAGTCCACGAGGGTCCACTCGTAGCGTGTCTTGCTCATGATCGCGACGCGTTCCCCGACGCCGATCCCGGCTGCCATCAAACCTTTGGCCAGGGCATGGACGTCAGCGAGGAACTCTGCGTTGGTGACGTCGACCCAGGTGCCCGAAGAGGATGTCGAGAATGCCACGTCGTGGGGCCGGGTGCTCCCGTTGCGGACAGGGAGGTCCGAGAGGTTGCCCGCGACCTGCGGTGCCACCAACGGTGGAACGGTGATCTTCTTCAACGCAACGTCCTTCGAGACTTGATTGATGTGAGCCTGCGAACGAGCTCGAGGACTCGAGGCACGGACCTCTTGCCGATCACGACGCTGAGACGGCATTGCCCTCGAGCGCTACCCCCGAGGCGGAATGCTACCGAACGCCTGCGCTAGGTACTGCAGTCATGATGAACCTCACTGGCCCGCTGCGGGGCGCCTTCCGAAGGTGAGAGGAACGGGACCCGGTCGGCCGGCGTGCATCTGGCGAGCTCGGAAGGCCGCCTTGGTAGCCTTCGCTCCATGGCCGATCGCACTGAGTCCAGCACCGTCATGAACGCCGCACCGGGTGCGGTCCTCGACGTCATTGCCGACTTCGAGAACTATCCCGAGTGGGCCAGCGAGGTCAGGAAGATCGCGGTGATCTCCGAGGACGGCGACGGGTGGGCGGACCAGGTCGAGTTCACGCTGGATGCCGGTGCCATCAAGGACACCTACATCCTGGAGTACGACTGGGACGTGGCCGAGGACGGCACCGGGGTGGTCTCGTGGACCTTGGTCAGCGCCCAGGTGCTCAAGGCGCTGAACGGGTCATACACCCTCGAGGGCAGCGGCACCGGAACTATGGTCACCTACCGACTCTCAGTTGACGTCAAGATCCCCATGCTGGGCATGCTGAAACGCAAGGCCGAGAGGGTCATCATCGATACCGCCTTGAAGGCACTGAAGAAGCGGGTCGAGGCCTGAGCAGGGGCCCGGGCATCTCGTGAGAGTCGTACTCTTCACCGGCAAGGGTGGTGTCGGCAAGACGACGAGCGCTGCTGCGACCGCCGTACAAGCCGCCCGTCAGGGCATCAAGACCTTGGTCATGTCGACCGACGCGGCCCACTCGCTCGGCGACGCACTGGGCGTCGATCTGGCGACGGCGGCCGACAACCCCGACCCCGTGGTCGACCCCGTGGTCGAGGTAGAACCCGGTCTGTACGCCTTGCAGCTGAGTGCCGCTCACAGCGTCCGGCGATCCTGGCGGTCGGTGCAGGACTACCTCTTGACCGTGCTCGGCACACTCGGTGTTGATCCCGTCGTGGCCGAGGAGATGACCGAGCTTCCCGGGTCGGACGAGATTGTCGCGCTGCTTGAGCTGCGGACGCAGGTTGAGTCGGGTCCATGGGACCTCATTGTCGTTGACTGTGCACCTACCGCCGAGACGTTGCGGTTGCTCGCCCTCCCCGAGGCTCTGAGCTGGCACCTCGAGAGGCTGATGCCGGCACAGCGAGGTCTCCTCCGAAGGTTGCAGCCGGCGGCCGCCGCAGCAGCGGGGCTCCCGATGCCCGCGATGCAGGTCCTCGACTCCTTGCGACGGTGGCGCGAAGCCCTGCATGACATCCAGGCGATCCTCGCCGCCGAGAGCACGTCCGTGCGGCTGGTCCTCACCCCCGAACGAGTGGTGATCGCCGAGTCGCGTCGGACGCTGACGTCCCTGCGGCTTTATGGGTTCTCGGTGGACCAGGTCATGGTCAACCGAGTCCT
>JAYSQH010000193.1:0-1855 GCA_043721655.1 Phycicoccus sp.
ACGTGAGTACGGCTCGATCCAGGAGTGCATCGTCCAGAACTTCCGGTCGAAGCCTGACACGGCGATGCGTTCGACACCGGATCTCGGCGAGGAGGAGTATCTAGCCACGATTGCCGTGACCCGGCTCCTGCTGGGGCCCTCGGTCAGCGTGCAGGCGCCGCCGAATCTGTCCGAACCGCACCAGATTTCGCGTCTGTTGGCCGCCGGTGTCGATGACTGGGGCGGGGTCTCACCGGTGACCTCCGACCACGTGAACCCGGAGCGGCCCTGGCCGGAGATCAACGACCTCGCCCGCTGGACCGACGAGGCAGGACTGAGGCTGGCCGAACGGCTCACGACCGGGGCGCGATACGTCCTCGGTGCACTCCGGCGGGACGAGCCGTGGATCGACCCGCGGCTGCATCCGCACGTTCGGGCGCTGGCCGATCTGCGGACCGGCCTGGCCAACCCGGACGCCCAGCCACAGGGTCTGCCGTGGCAGGAGCCGGACGGCGGGATGCAGGTCAGCGGGACCGGCAGAGGCCGGGTGGACCTCCATCGCGGTGTCGACCAGGAGGGCAGGAGCGCCGATCGGCGCAGTGACTTCGACGAGGTCTATGGCAGCTGGGCGGAGGTCGCGACCCGCGCGCCGGATGCGCTGACTGCGTCACCGCGCCTCGACACCGATGTCCGGGCGGCCCTGCTCCGGGCTCAGGATGACCCAGCCGGACTGAGCGACGACGACTACCTGGCGTTGCTCACCTGCGATGGCGCCGACCTTGAGGCGGTGACCTCGTTGGCCGACGACGTGCGGCGTGACGTCGTCGGTGAGGACGTCACCTACGTCGTCAACCGCAACATCAACTTCACCAACATCTGTTACGTCGGCTGCCGCTTCTGCGCCTTCGCCCAGCGCAGGACCGACGCCGACGCCTTCACCTTGTCCCTCGAGCAGGTCGGACAGCGCGCCGCAGAGGCCCAGGCTCTCGGCGCCACGGAGGTCTGCCTGCAAGGTGGCATCGACCCGTCTCTGGGGCGGACGGCATACACGGATATCGTCCGGTCCGTGAAGGCGGCTGCGCCCGGAATCCACGTGCATGCGTTCTCACCCATGGAGATCGCGACCGCATCGGCCAAGTCCGGTATCTCGGTGCGCGCCTGGCTCGAGGAGCTGAAGGACGCCGGACTGGACTCGATCCCGGGCACGGCGGCAGAGATCCTCGACGACGAGATCCGGTGGGTTCTGACCAAGGGCAAGCTGCCCTCGGCGCAGTGGGTCGAGATCGTCGCTACTGCCCACGAGCTAGGGATCCCGTCGAGCAGCACGATGATGTACGGCCATGTCGACCACCCGAGGCACTGGGTGGGTCACTTGCGCACCCTCACCGCGTTGCAGGACCGCACCGGCGGTTTCACCGAGTTCGTCCCGCTTCCCTTCATCCACACCAATGCGCCCGTCTACCTGGCCGGTCTCGCTCGCCCGGGACCGACGATGAGGGACAACCGGGCGGTCCATGCCGTGGCTCGGTTGATGCTGCACGGACGCATCCACAACGTTCAGACCTCATGGGTCAAGCTCGGTGTTGACGGCACCCGCTCGATGCTGCGGGGCGGGGCCAACGACGTCGGCGGCACCCTGATGGAGGAGACGATCAGCCGGATGGCCGGGTCGGAGCACGGCTCTGCCAAGACCGTCGAAGAGCTCAGGTCGATCGCTGAGGGCATTGGCCGACCGGTGCGCCAACGGACGACGACGTACGCGCCGCGTAACCTTGTGCCTCGTGAAGACCTTTGACCAGTTGTATGCCGAGCTGACCCACAAGGCTGCCACGCGCCCGCAGGGGTCAGGCACCGTCGCTGCGCTGGATGCCGGGGT
>JAYSQH010000194.1:0-4301 GCA_043721655.1 Phycicoccus sp.
TGGCCTCACGTCGGGCTTTGAGCAGGAACAGGATGGTCACGCTGAACGCGATGGTGAACAGGGCCGCGGACAGGATCGCCACGCTGACGTGGATGACCAGCCAGAAGCTGTGCAGCGAGGGCAACAGCTGGGCGGCTTGGGTGTAGTACACGGTGACCGCCAGGCCGAGAGTCAGTACTGCCGGACCGACGATGAACAAGCCCAGCCGGCGCATGTCGTGGCGAAGACTGAGCACTACGTAGGCGGCGATGACGAAACCCGACCCAGTGGTCGCGAACTCGTACATGTTTCCCCAAGGGACCCGCATGACCGATAGCCCACGAAGGGTGACACCGCCCAGGACCAGCAGCCCGCCCAGCCAGGTCAATGCCATAGCCACCCCGGCTGCTTTGCGGCGGTGCTCGCCCGGCGCACCCGCCGCCGGCGCAGGAACGTTGCCGCTGGCAGCGGGTGCTCCCGCGCCCACCAGGAGCCGCGCCCCTTCGGGGCGTGCCGCCGTGCGGGGCACCGCCCCCGCCAGGTCCATGGCGAAAGCGATCATGGCCAGGGTCAGGACGACGATGGAGGAGTACACGGCCAGGTTGGAGTATGCCGCGAGAGTGACGTTGGTCATGAGGTTCGGCCCGTTCGTTCGGTGATGGTTGCGAGCAGCTCTGCGACGTATGCCGTCAGGGCGCCGTCTTGCCCCTTGGCCAGGGCGCCGATGGTGACCACGGTGCGAGGCGGTGCCGCGCGGTGCTCTGGAGTCGGCGGTTCTCCCTCTGACGCGGCTGGGTCGACTCGGATGAAGACCCGTCGGCGGCGGATGATGAGCGAGGCGATAAGCCCGGCCAGGGCGGCCAGTGCACCCCAGAGGGCCAGCATTTTGCCGGGGTCGTGTCGGACGGACAGTCCGGCGAACCGCGACACCGGCCCCATGCTGATGCTGCCCCGGCCGCCGGGCAGCTGGACCGTGACCCCGGGGGTGAGCCAGATGCGTAATGGTTGCCCATTGGCGGACTTCAGCTGGGTCATCGCCTGGGTCCCCAAGGTGTAGACCGACTGCGGTCGGCCGCCGGGGTACAGGTCTCCTTCCCATCCGGTCAGGGCCAGGGCTGGAGCCTTGAGGTCGGGAAAGTACGAGGTCGGGCCGAGGTTCTTGTCGATGACAGCCGACGGAAGAAAGAGGCCGGAGAAGCCAAGCTGCTTGGGGCTTGCCCCGGTGACCTTGACCGCGCCGACCGACCGGTAGTTGTTGTCCTGCGGCAGGAACGGGGTGGCCTCGTTGTAAAGGACCCGTCCCTGGCGGTCGCGGACCGTGATGACGGGGGCGTAACCGTTGCCCAGCAGGAACACCGACGCACCACCTAGGGACAGGGGCTGGTTGACCTTGAGGACCTGCTTTTGTTCGGGAGCGCCGGGGGCCTGGCGTGTGGTCGTGAACGCGGTGAAGTCCCGGGGTGCCCCGAACTGGGCGCCGCCAGCACGCTCCTCGAAAGTTACGTCGAGGCGGTCCACGGCTACCTCGAACGGGGCGAGGCGCTCGAGGTTCACCCAGGGACCGGGGTCGATCGTGTCGTAGGCGGAGATGGTGCTGGAGAACCTCTGCCCTACGGGGACGATCACGTCACCGCGCCACCCGAGCAGGTGGCCGATCGCGACTGCCACGATGACCGCCAGGAGCGCGAGATGGAAGATCAGGTTCCCTGTTTCGCGCAGATAGCCGCGCTCGGCGCTGACCGTGCCTGCTTCAGCGTCGCGGTGGGTCCGGACCCGGAAACGCTTCGCTCGCAGGACCCTTCGCGCTGCAAGCAGGACATCCTCGGGCCTGGCCTCGACGACCGCGGTCGCGTGTGCCGGGAGTCGCTCCAGGCGTTTAGGTGCCGGTGGCGGTTCAGCGCGCATCGCGTCCCAGTGGAGGCGTGAGCGGGGCAGCACGCAACCAACCAGGGAGATGAACAGCAGCAGGTAGATGGAGGCGAACCAGGGGGAGGAGTAGACGTCGAAGAAGCTGAACCGGTCCAGCCACGGGCCCGAGCTGGTGTGCTGGGCCAGGTAGTCGGCGACGCGGCCGGCATCGATGTTGCGCTGCGGCCAGATGGAGCCGGGAATGGCGCCGACGGCGAGAAGTAACAGCAGGAACAAGGCCGTGCGCATGCTGGTCAGCTGACGCCAGACCCAGCGCATCATCCCTGCGGGTCCCAGCCGCGGTAGCGTGACGTCGTCCATCTCGGCGGGGCGGGTGTCCATCGGTGAGGTCATGGGCTTGGGCGTCATCACAGGACTGTGGTGTACCCGTTGACCAGGCGGGTCTGGACCGTGGTGGTGATCGTGTCCCACAGACCGGAGACGAGCAGGACCCCTACAAGCAGCAGCAGTCCGCCGCCGAGCATCTGGACCCCTCGCTGGTGACGGCGCAGCCACCCGGAGGCGGCCCCGGCCCGGGAGAAGCCACCGGCGATGAGCAGGAACGGTACGCCGAGTCCGAGGCTGTACGCCACCGCCAGGGTGACCCCGCGGGCAACCGCCCGCTGGTCACCGGTGGCGGTGGCCAGGGTCAGGACGGAGGCCAGGGTGGGGCCCATGCACGGGGCCCAGCCAACGGAGAAGACCATGCCCAGCAGGGGGGCACCTGCCAGCCCTGCAGCGGGTCGCCAGCGGGGCTTCCATGTCCTTTGGGTGCCCACACCGACGAAGAGCAACGCCATGACGATAACGAACCCCCCGCCGACGCGCATCAACACGGGCTGGTACTCCCGCAGCGCCCGCCCGAGAGAGGCGAATGCTGCGGATTCGATGACGAAGACGATCGTGAAGCCGAGCACGAACAGAAGGGCACCCAGGACGAGGCGGCGACGGCCGCGCCGCTCGAGCGCGACGTCCGATAGGCCGGTGACGTAGCCCAGGAAACCGGGCACCAGCGGCAGCACGCAGGGGGAAGCAAACGAGACCAGGCCGGCGGCGGCGGCAATGAGCAGGGCGAACGGCAGTGCGCCAGAGGCGACTGTGGACCCGACGTCAGCGATCACGGGGCGGCCCGAACTGTCGGTGTCTGGCTCGGGGGGATCACGAGGGCGCCCTCGGCCAGGACGTCGTCGACCAGTCCGGTCACAGTGTCGGTCGTGGTTTGCCCAAGTACTCGGGCCGCGATCCGACCCTGCCGGTCCAGGATAAGGGTGGTCGGGACGGCGGGCGCCTTACCCTGCAACGCCAGGACTGGGCGCCCTCCGTCGTAGGCCAGCGACGGATAGGTGATCAGGTACTTACGCTCAAACGCCAAACCAGCTTCGGGGCCCTCCTTGAAGTCCAGACCCATGAACTGGACCGGCTTACCCTGTGCTTTCAGTTGAGTCCAGGCCTCCTGCAGGTCGGGTCCTTCGGCGACGCACGGTCCGCACCAAGAGCCCCACATGTTCAGCACAACCACCTTGCCTGCCGTGTCGGGACGTGCCCACGGCCGGCCCTCCAGCGTCATGCCCTGAAGGGCCAGCGGGGCGTCGCGTCGGTCGATGGCCGTCCGTTCGATGGACCCGTCGCCGGATATGTACCCCTTGCCGTCCCCGGACCTGGCTTGGGCTGCGATGGAGTTCGGAGCTGACCCGCAGGCGGCTAGCAGGGCGCTCAACGCCCAGGTTGCGGCCGCTGCGCCTACAAGTCTCATACCTGGTTACCAGACCTCATCTGACAGACGTGCGGGCCGGACACGCCGGAACTACTAAAGGCGATAATACAGCGCGCCAGCCTGATGTCGACTGGTCGGCGCGCAGTGCCGGGTGAGCTCAGTTCACCGTCGCCAGCCCCCGAGATCGACGCGCCCGAGGTACCCGAGTTCCTCGCGCAGATCGTCGACTCCGGCGGACACATCTGGGCCTGCAGGCGCGTCTTCTACGTCGTTTCTTCATGATTTCTGGATACGACCGCTGCATCGAGGCGGGACGCTGGAGATAACCCGGAGAACCGGTCATCGCCGGGGCTCGTGAACTGAACATGGATCACGTCAGGGCCCGGGCCACCGAGTCACCGTCCGGCATCGCCGCGTCCAGAACGTCACCAACTGAAACGAGAACCAACATGACCTACGCACTGACCACCACGGTCCGCAGCACGTTCACCGATGCGCTCACAGCCACCCGCGAAGCCCTGGCCGACCAGGGCTTCGGCATCCTGACCGAGATCGACATCCAAGCCACCCTGAAAGCCAAGCTGGACGTTGACATCCCACCCCAGGTGATCCTCGGGGCATGTCGGCCACCGCTGGCGCACGCGGCCCTTCAGGTGGAGCCCTCGGTCGGGCTGCTGCTGCCGTGCAACATCGTCGTCCG
>JAYSQH010000195.1:0-3339 GCA_043721655.1 Phycicoccus sp.
TCACCGCGCAGATAGGCCGGCAGGCTCTGCACAGCGACTTGCTTTCTCAGACCCGCAAACCCGGCACGCACCAGCCGCGCCTGACCCTTGGTGAAGGCATCAGAGGATGCCGTTTGCAGGCCATCGCCCAGTAAATAGGCCGACAACCGCTCCTGCGCCTGCGCAATCGGCACCCCGATGAGCGTGACCTCCTCGACAAACATGCCTCACCACACCACACATCGCCGCGCAGCAGCAGGGCACAAGGTCCCGGAAGACTGCCGGCGCTAAGTCGCCACCTTGTACAGGTCGATGGTCGTCTCCTCGGGCGGTGACGCAAACCCGCCCTCGATACCGGCCTGCATGCGGGGAAGGAGGGTGCTGTCGCGGAACTTCTCCCAGCTCTCCTTCGATTCGTGGACGGCCACGATCGTCCACCCCCCGGCTGAAGGACCGGCCGCGTGGAAAGTCTGACCTTCAGGCAGGAGACCGTCGCCGGGGTGAACCGCTGCGATAGATGCCTCGTACTGCTCCCTCGTGCCGCCCGCAAAATGATGCACAACCCCGTAAGCCATAGCCGTCTCCTGTCGAGTCGCGTTACATGGACGCCCATGCGTTGGACCAGCGAACACCTGGCCGCCCGTCCGAACGCATTGACAGAGACGAACGCTAGGGCTTGCCAGGCCTCAGTAGGTCCCACAAACGTATTAGGACAGCGTCGGGACCTCGACCCGAGCAGACAGCTGGCCCGCACGGGTGCTCAACGTCCGGTCCTGGTCTGCCGCGCCCGTTGCGGTGGGGAGCGGCTTCGACCATGCTGGGCAAAACTCGTGGACGGGAGCAGTCGGCATGAGCCTCAGCAAACAGATCGGCCCGGAGTTCGAGGCCTACGACTTCACCCACGACCAGCGCACCTACGAGGTCTTCCGGGGCGGCTCGGGGCCGGCCGTCCTGGTGCTCCATGAGATCCCCGGCCTGCATCCTGGCGTCATCGACTTCGCCCGTCGGCTCATCTCTGCTGGGTACACCGTGTACTTGCCGTCGCTGTTCGGTCGGCCCGTGGCGCCGGCGACGGGCCGCGAGATCGCGCGATCGATGCTGCGGGTCTGCGTGGCTCGTGAGTTCACCATGCTGGCCGACCGCACGAGCCCCGTCGTCGGGTGGCTGCGGGCACTCGCCGCCTCGGCCTACCAGGAGTGTGGCGGGCTCGGGGTTGGCGTGGTCGGGATGTGCTTCACCGGTGGTTTCGCGCTGGCAACCGCTCTCGAGCCGTCGGTGGTCGCGTCCGTCATGAGCCAGCCGGCCATGCCCGCTCCCGTCGGAGCACGAGGCCGTAAGGCCCTGGGTCTGGATGCCAAGGACCTCGCCACGATCACGGCGCGGGCGAATGACAACCTGCGTGTGCTCGGGCTGCGGTTCACCAACGACCACGGCTGCCCACCAGAACGGTTCGAGACCCTGCGGACGTCGCTCGGGGCATCTTTCGAGGGGATCGAGATCGACTCGTCGCCGGGCAACGCTGCTGGTATCGCGCCGTCGGCACACTCGGTGCTCACTGTCTCCCTCGTCGACGAACCGGGGCATCCGACACGGGTCGCCCTCGACCGGGTCCTGGCGTTCCTGGCCGAGCAGCTCCGCCGCTGAAGGGGACGGTTCAGAGCTCAGACCCGCATGTTTTCAACAACCCGCAGGACCGCACGAGCTTGGCAGTGCTTAGCCCAGGTAGTTGCAGGGGTCGTTGTACGAACCGGGGACGCCCGCGGTCCCGACGCACCGTGCGGTGACGCGACTTGTATGTGATCGACTGCTCTCCGTACTCGACCGATAGCGGCATCGCCAAGGCTGGACCACGACCTCAACTGGAGAGCATCGATGACCACCGCGCCCTCGTTCACGATCGGCTATCACGCCTTCCACCCGGACGTGAGCATCAACTACCAGCTCAACCGCTTCTGCGACGGCAGCCCCGCGTCGGTCGCGGAACTGACCGAGGCGGGGCCGCGCATCAACGACTACGGCGACTACACGCGCGAGCTTCTTGCCCTGTCCCAAACCGCCGACGGCGCAGGGCGAACTCTGGCTGCTGCCTTGTACCAGCGATCGGCGGAGTTCTACATGCTGCCCGGCGACTCCCGGAAGGACGCGGCCAGGCACCGTTTCATCGAGTCGATGCGCCAGGTGTTCGGGGTGGATGTCGAGGCCAGGCAAGACATTCCGTATGCCGGGGGCCACCTCGGCGGCTATCGGATCACCCCGCCCAATGCCATCGGAACAATGGTGCTGTGCGGCGGGTTCGACAGCTATATGGAAGAGCTCTTCGCCACCCAGGCGTACTTCGTCGCTGCCGGCTACGACGTGGTCATCTTCGAAGGACCCGGGCAAGGTTCAGTTCTCGAAGACGGCCACCTGCCGATGACGCCCAACTGGGCCCCAGTCGTCTCCGCCGTCCTCGACCACTACCAGCTCAGCGACATCACACTGATGGGCTACTCCCTGGGCGGGTGCCTCGCGATTCGCGCCGCCGCGGGAGAACCGCGGATCCGCCGGGTGGTCTGCGACGACATCCTCACCGACTTCTCCGAGTGCACGCTCGGGCAGGTGGGTCCGGCCACCCGGCGAGTTCTCGCGACCCTGCTTGTCCTGCGAGCCAAGGGCGCCGTCAACTGGCTCACCGCACGGGCGATGCGCGGCAGCCCCGTTGTCGAATGGGGGCTGAGTCAGGGAATGCACACGACCGGTACCGGCACCCCATACGACTTCCTCCGCGGCACCAGACGATACGAGACCGGCTCGGCCTCCGGCCGCGTCACACAGGACGTCCTGCTCCTGGCCGGATCACTCGACCACTACGTTCCTCGGTCCCAGCTCACCGATCAGCTCGACTCGCTCACCTCGGCCCGATCGGTCACCGCACGACTGCTCACCACAACCGAGAATGCACAGAACCACGTGCATGTGGGCAACACCGAGCTCTCCTTGCACGTCATCTCGACATGGATGGCCAGCCTCGACCAACGCCGCGAAGGTGACTGCCCAGCTGCTCAGGTCCGGGGCACAGTCAGCAGGTGACCGGCGATCACCTGGCGCCTCGACCGGCCCATGCCCACCGAAACTTTCACGACCTCCACGTCGTCGCTTAGCCCGCTTGCAGTCGTTGAGTTGTTCGAAGTCGATGACAGTTGGCGCAAACGCAGTCACATTTCCCAATCTCGCGCCCAATCTCGGCCCACGGTCGGCCGTTCGCGATCAGCTTCGAGATGTCTGCGATCTTGTCGCCACCGACATGATCCCAATCGAGTCCGCGGGCCCACTCGCGCCATCCACAGTCGAAGCATCCAAGGATGAGCTTCAGCTTGTCGT
>JAYSQH010000196.1:0-3399 GCA_043721655.1 Phycicoccus sp.
AGACCGCGTTCCAGGGCCCACTGCTGCGACCCCAGCAGCACCGCCGAGGCACCATCGGTCAGCGGCGTCGAGTTGCCGGCCGTCATGGAGGCCCCCTCACCCGTGCCGAACACCGGTTTGAGTCGGGCAAGCTGGGTAACCGTGGAGTCGGGTCGCAAGTTCTGGTCCCTGGTCACTCCGAGGTAGGGGGTGACCAGGTCGTCGAAGAAACCTCGGTCGTATGCCGCGGCAAGGTGGCGGTGGCTGGCTGCGGCCAGCTCGTCCTGTGACTCACGGCTGATCTGCCATTCGGCGGTGCTGATGGCCTGGTGCTCGCCCATGGACAGACCGGTGCGGGGTTCCAGGTTGCGCGGGATCTCGGGGACCAGGTGTCCCGGCCGGACTCTCTTCCATGCCTTGATGCGGTCCACCGCGGTCTTGGCCCGGTTGGCGGCGAGCAGCGACTCCCGCAGCTCGTCACTGATGCCGATGGGGGCGTCACTGGCGGAGTCCACGCCACCGGCGATGCCACAGTCGATCTGGCCCAGGGCGATCTTGTTGGCGACCAGGATCGTCG
Organism: Phycicoccus sp.; assembly: GCA_043721655.1. Classification (GTDB taxonomy): domain Bacteria; phylum Actinomycetota; class Actinomycetes; order Actinomycetales; family Dermatophilaceae; genus UBA4719. The sequence continues at coordinate 557 of JAYSQH010000196.1, forward strand.
CCTCCAGGCCGGTGCCGCAGGCCTGCTGAAGGTCATAGGCGGGCGTGGTGGGCGCGAGCCGGGAGCCTAGGACGCTCTCGCGGGTCAGGTTGAAGTCGCGGCTGTGTTTGAGCACGGCGCCTGCCGCGACCTCGCCCACGGCCTGACCGGACAGGTCGAACCGGGCCACGAGCCCGTCCAGCGCCGCGGTCAACATGTCCTGGCTGGACGCATGGGTGTACGGACCGTTGGCGCGGGCGAATGGAATGCGGTTGCCACCAACGATGAAGACCGAACGCGGGCCTGCGTCGTTGCCAGTCATGCTTCCTCCAAGGTCGGACAGTGCTCAACACGACAGTAGTCAACACAGGCCACCTGGCCTGCGAAGCCCTGACAACACAGCGTCGGTGCTCCCTGTTGAGTGCGAACGCTAAGGGCGCGTCAAGGTTGGGGGCTGCGGCGTTAGGGAAGCGTCAAGATGGCCGGATTGCGTGGTGCCGCGGTGTTTCGCTTCGTTTGTGACCATGCTTACCGAGCTCCCCAAACGGCTGTTGGTCGGCCGTCCCCTCCATAGCTCGATGATGGGCGAGACGCTGCTGCCCAAGAAGCTGGCCCTTCCGGTCTTCTGCAGCGACCCGTTGTCGTCGAACGCATATGCCACCGAAGAGATCCTGCTCATGCTCAGCCTGGGTGGGCTGTCCCTGTTGCACCTGACAGCGTGGGTCGCCGCTGCGGTCGTACTGCTTCTCGTCGTGGTCGTGCTTTCCTATCGTCAGACCTGTCACGAGTATCCGGACGGCGGTGGAGCCTACGCGGTCAGCCGGGCCAACCTCGGGCGAAGGGCGTCTCTGGTTGCCGCCAGCGCGCTGCTGGTGGACTACGTCCTGACCGTCGCGGTGTCCGTGGCTGCCGGAGTGGCAAATATCGTCTCGGCTGTTCCGTCCCTGGCCCCTCATGTCGTGATTCTGTCCGTAGCCCTGGTCGCCATGCTGGCGCTGATGAACCTGCGCGGGTTGAAGGAGTCGGGCCGGTTCTTCGCGATCCCCACCTACGGTTTCGTCCTGAGTGTGTTCGCCATGATCGCTGTCGGGATCCTGCAGATGCTCGGAGGCCACGCGCCGGTGGCCGAGTCGGCGTCGATCGGTGTCCGCGCCCAAGAAAACGCCAGCGGCCTGCTGCTTCTGGCGCTGGTGCTGAGGGCTTTCGCGTCCGGCTGCACCGCGTTGACGGGGGTGGAGGCGGTCAGCAACGGGGTTCCCAACTTCAAGAAGCCCAAGAGCCGCAACGCGGCCGCGACGTTGGCGATCATGGGGACCCTGACGGTCGTCATGTTCGTCGGAATCACCGCCCTGGCCCTGGTCACCAAGGTCCACGTGGCGACCGATCCCTCGTTCTTGATCGGCGCGCCACAGGGCTACAGTCAGCGCACCGTGATCGCCCAGATCGCAGGGGCCGTCTTCGGCAACAGCTCGATCGGCTTCTATGCCGTGCAGGCCTTCACCGCGGCGATCCTCGTCCTGGCCGCCAACACCGCCTTCAACGGCTTCCCGATCCTGGCCTCGATCCTGGCCTCGATCCTGGGCCAGGACGGGTTTCTGCCGCGGCAGTTCGCCAGGCGGGGCGACAGGCTGGTCTTCTCCAACGGCATCGTCATCCTGGCGGTCCTGGCCATCGCGCTGATCTGGGCGTTCGACGCCAGCACCACCCGGCTGATCCAGCTGTACATCATCGGGGTCTTCGTCTCGTTCACCCTGAGCCAGGCCGGGATGGTGCGGCACTGGCTCTCACTGCTGGCCCGCAGGTTCAAGCCACAGGAGCGGGGCCGGATCCGGCGCGCCCTGGCGATCAACGCGCTGGGCGCGGCAACCACCGCCCTGGTGCTGGTGATCGTGCTGGTGACCAAGTTTGCCCATGGCGCGTGGATCGTGGTGATCGCGATGCCGCTGGTCTTCATGATGATGACAGCGATCCGGGGTCACTACGACCGCGTCTCCATCGAGCTGCTGCCCACCCCGGCGGGGTCACTGTTGCCGAGCCGGATCCATGTGATCGTGCTTGTCTCCAAGCTGCACTCCCCGACGTTGCGGGCTCTGGCCTTCGCCCGGGCGACCCGACCAACCACCCTGACCGCCGTCACGGTGAGGACGTCGCCGGCGGAGACCGAACAGCTGATGCGCGAGTGGGTGGACCGCGATGTACCGGTGCCGTTGACGGTGCTGAACTCCTCGTTCAGGGACGTCACCCGACCCGTGATCCAGCACATCGCCAACCTGCGCCGCGAAAGCCCGCGGGACGTCGTCTCCGTCTTCATCCCCGAGTCTGTCGTGGGCCACTGGTGGGAGCACATCCTGCACAACCAGAGCGCGCTGCGACTCAAGACCCGGCTGTTGTTCCAGCCCGGCGTCATGGTCACCAGCGTCCCCTTCCGGCTCACGTCAGCGGAGATCGCCGAGGCCCGCCGTAGCGCGTCTCAAGAAGAGGTACCGGTTCCGGACCATGACGACCATGACCATGAAGGAGTTGTGGGACGCTGACCGCGTGAGGATGCCGGCTCGAGACGTCGCGGCCGGTGCCAGCCCGATAGTGGCGTTGCCGCGGTACACCGGTGGCTTGTCCCGAACGCGGCGCTGGAGCGGTGTCCTTGTCGCAGGTCTGGGTCTGCCGCTGCTGACCATCGCCCTGGTCTCAGTCCGGTCCAGCCTGGCCGCCGAGAGCAAGCTGCTGATCTACCTGCTCGCGGTGGTGGTCGTGGCGGTGCTCGGCGGCGTCGTGCCGGCGCTCATCGCCGCGGTGGCGTCGTTCCTGCTGGTCAACTGGTTCCTCACGCCTCCCTACTACACGTTGGCGGTGGAGAACCGCACCGC
>JAYSQH010000197.1:0-2691 GCA_043721655.1 Phycicoccus sp.
GACTACCGCGTCGGGCAGATCATCAGCCTAGTACTGGCCGACAGCCACCGGATGAGCTATGCCGTGGCCGCGGAGCCCATCGAGGTGAACAAGGACAAGCTGGGACCTCGGCGCCAGGAACTGTTCGACCAGACCCACTCATACGGCCTCCCGGGGCAAGCCCCCTCTGGCCGACTGCTTCTGCTCAGCTGCGGCGGCCGGTTCGACAATCGCACCGGCCACTACGAAAGCAACATCTTCGTCTTCGCTCTTCCCGTCTCTGTCAGTCCGCCGGGTCGCGGCTAAGAGATGGGGCACTGGTCTCGGCGCACGGGTGTCCAGTATGCAAGCATGCGACTCATGGCCGATTTGGTTCTGGGTGAGCTCGTTCGCACTTACCTGCAGCGAGTCGTCAATGAGAGGGACTTAACCGCTTTCGATGACATGGTGTCGGCTGACTACCTGGGCAGCGGACCGGGTTGGCCCGGCGACCGCGACGGCTTGCGAGCGTTCTATCAGTCGCAAGCCACTCTGCGTCCGGACTGGCATATCGACGTACGGGAGACCGTTGAGGTCGGTGAGTGGGTCGCGGTTCGCGCCCATGCGGGAGGGACGGTGGCTCACGACGAGCTGGGGGCCGGGCTGCAGACCCCGTTCCTCAAGGCCATTGATTGGCTGGCCGTGTATCGCGTGGTGAACGGGAGGATTGTCGAGACGCGGCTTCTGTCCGCGATCGAGGGTTAAGGCGTGATCCGTGATCGTTCTGGAGGTTCACGCAGGGGTCCCCCTCCCCTGATCACCCACTGGTCGTATTCACTCCAGTTCGTAGAGCCTGAACTGGGGGTGATCTACGTCGAGAACGTTCACGCCCGAGAAGCCCGCGTCAGTCGCGTACTCGCGCACGGTGTTGGATCGCAGCACCGTGCCCGTGCCCGCACCCGAGTCCTGCATGCTCACTGCTAGACAGTGGAGCGGGCTGAAGGCATACAAGAACCTGTCCATCTCGCTGCCCGGCGTGGTGAAGACCTCCGGGGTGCGTTCGTCGACCACCAAGACCACACCATCGGTACCGGCCAGCTTCCGCATCGTCCGGAGGACCGCCACGGGGTCCGGCACGTCGTGCAGCATCTCGATCGCCATGACGAGGTCGTATTGGCCGTCGATCGTGGCGTCGCCGGCATCGCGAAGCTCGAACCGGACACGATCGGAGACGCCTTGGTCACGAGCCGCCTGCTGCGCAGTCCGGATCGAGGCGTCGTCCACGTCGTAACCGTCGATGTGCGCGTTCGGGTACGCCTCCGCGATCGTGAGGGCGGCCACACCCGTTCCGCACCCCACCTCCGCGATGCGTAAGGGCGCGCCTGCGGAGAGCTTCGCCTGAACGCCAGGTAGTGCCGGAATCCAGTTCTGGACCAGGTGGTGGCGGAAGACAGGCCGGGTGAACGCCGCCTGGAGGTCGTGCAGGTCGAAAGCACCGAATGCGACGCCCTCACCGCGCCTGAACTCGGCGGTCATGATCTCCACCGACTTGCCGACCCAGGGCACCACCGCCGCGCACGGCTTCATGCACGCCTCGCTGTCGTCGTCGAGCAACACATGGGCGTGCGCAGTGGGGAGCGTGAACCGCCGCCGGTCGAAAGACTCGGCAGGGTCGTCGACTTCCAGAACTCCCGCGACCGCCTGCTGCTCCAGCCACTCACGAACATACCGCTCGACCGTCCCGGTAGCCTTCGCGAGCTCGGCCGAAGTTTGGGTCCCGTTGGTCACCAGAGCGTCATACAGGCCAAGGCGGACGCCCAACTCCACGTTGGCGAGCTCCATCGTCGCCAGCGCCGCCATGAACAGACTCCCCGCGAACTCCTCGGCGCGAGCTTCGTCGCTCGGGGCTAGGTCGATGGACGGCATGATGGCCTCCGAGGTTCAGGCGACGGAAGTCGTTGCCGGATCGTGCGAGTCTGGCCCGACGGCTATGCCTCGGTCAACCAGTTGGCTCGTTGGCTCCACGAGTGGACGCGCGCCCAGCATGTCGATTAGATGTCCCCGCCGGCCAGCCGACTTCTTCCTCGCCGGCCGCCGAACCCGGATGCCGCCACCCGGGTCACGGAGCGCTCGGTAGACAGACGCTCGGCTCATGCCAAGCACCCTCGCGATCGCAGTTGCGTCCTGTTGGCCGCTCTGCTGCCGTCCGCTGGGGCCCGACTACCTTCGGTGTCCGGAGGGGGACTTGAACCCGCTGTCACATGGGGCCATGAGCAGGCAATATGTACAACAGAGCAGGTCAGATGGGGTAAGGGGATGCTGGCTGCCACGCGTTCGTGCGAGTTCGCGCGGGGTTTTGTTCCCACGTGGGAACAGGCCTTTGATCTGTGCGCGGTGGCTTCGTCCCCCGCACGGACAGAAGGCCACGCGGGCACGGCGATCTGGCTTCACTTCACGTCACTGTGAAGGTACTACGTCCTCATGTGTCGGGCAGTAGGTGACGACCGAGCTTGCAGTCCGCGAACCAGGGGCTCCCGCCAGGGAGATCAGGATCAGGTTGATGCCCCCGCGGACCGTGGCCGGTGGCTCTCGTGGCAGGAGCGGCATAGCGGACAAACACAAACAGCCCCTTCTACCCTTTTCACGGCCAAAGACTCACTTCCGCGACCGCGCGGATCAGGCATGTCAGACGTCCGTGACGGCCGGTTTCGTAGGTGAAGCGGCCTTCCTGCT
>JAYSQH010000198.1:0-5589 GCA_043721655.1 Phycicoccus sp.
CTGGAACAGGCGCCGGAGCACCTGGCACACGGGCCTGTCGCAGTCCTGTACTCCGTGATGGACTCCATCGTCGACAACTACACCCTCATCGACGGCGAGCTCGGCGAGGACCTCGAGCTCATTGAGCAGCAGGTCTTCACGGGTGCTCGCGATGTCGACGCCACCGAGATCTACCGGCTCAAGCGCGAGGTCCTCGAGGTCAAGCGCGCCACCATACCCCTCGAGATGCCGCTACGTCGGCTGCGGTCCGAGGACCTGCCGATCATGCACGAGGCGGCCCGGCCGTTCTTCGGTGACATTTCCGACCACGTGCTGCGTGTCATCGACCACGTCGAGTCCTACGACCGGCTGCTGACCGATGTCCTGCATGCCCACCTCGCCCAGATCTCGGTGCAGCAGAACAACGACATGCGACGTATTTCGGCGTGGGTTGCGATGGCCGCGGTGCCCACGATGGTGGCCGGGATCTACGGTATGAACTTTCACAACATCCCCGAGCTCGAGGCCAGCGTCCGCACGAACGGACACGAGCTGTACTACGGCTACTTCATCGTCCTAGCCGTCCTCGCCGCGGTCTCAGTTGGTCTGTATCGCGCGTTCCGCAAGTCTGGCTGGCTATAGCCAGCCGCTTAGGTGGCGCTGAGCCAGCCGGCGCCCAACACGACGAACAGGACAAGGCCCAGGCCCACGCGATACCAGACGAACGTCGTGATCGGGTGATGCGCAACGAACTTCAGCAACCACGCGATGCTCGCGTAGGCCACGACGAAGGAGATCACGATGCCCACGGCCAGCTGCCCGAACCCCACCACGCTGGCCTTGACGTCCTTGAGCTCGTAAAGACCGGCGGCCGTCAACGCTGGTATGGCCATGAAGAAGGACAGCCGGGTGGCCGTGACGCGGTCGAGCCCGTTGATCAGCCCGGCCGAGATCGTCGCACCGGAGCGGGAGACGCCGGGGATCAGCGAGAAGCACTGAACCAACCCGATGACCAGTCCGTCGCGCATGGTGACCTGGCCCTCGCCGCGCTGGACGCCCTGGGTCTCGAGAACGGCGTGACGCCTCTCTGCCACCCACATCACAACGCTCCAAAGGATGAGAGCGACCGCGACCACCCACAGGCTGCGCAGACCACCCGTGATCGACTTCCTGGCCAGAAACCCCACGACGCCCACCGGAATCGATCCGATGATGACCGCCCACGCGAGCTGGTAGTCGTGATGGGTGCGTTCCTCCGCGTTGCGCAGCCCCCGGAACCAGGCGCCGAGTAACCGGACGATGTCCTTGAAGAAGTAGATGACCGTGGCCGCAATCGCGCCCATCTGGATGATCGCCGTGTAGGCCGTGACGGCCAGGTCGTCCACCGGCAGGCCAAGCAGCTTCTCGGTGATCGTCAGGTGGCCGGTCGAGGACACGGGCAGGAACTCGGTGAGACCCTCGACGATCCCGAGGATGATCGAGTCGAAATTGGTGATGATCGAGTCGGAATTGGTCAGCAGCATGGCTCTTCCTTCGTGTCGTCCGGTCTTCGTGTCGTCCGGTCGGTCAGCCGCCCAGCCCGGACTCGTCCAGAATCTCGGCCATCGTGCGCACGACATGCAGGCGTTCGTCCAAAGAGGCGCCCTCGGCGGCGATCGTCAGCGTCGTGACACCGGCCGAAGCGTATCGGCTCAACCTGTCCTTGACGCGGTCGCGCGGACCGATCAGGGAGGTCTGGTCGATGAAGTCCAGAGGGACTGCCGCGGCGGCCTCACGGTGCTGCTTGCCGAGGAAGAGATCCTGGACTTTGGCGGCTGCCTCCTCGAAACCCATCCGGACAGCCAAAGCGTTGTAGAAGTTCTTCTCCCTCGAGCCCATGCCGCCCACGTAGAGCGCCGCGTAGAACCGCAGGGAAGCGGCGGCGGCCTCGAGATCGGCGTTAAAGATCACGGGGACCGTTGGCACGACATCGAATCCGGCGAGACGATCCTGTTCGGTACCGCGATCGGCCCTGGTTCGTCCGATTCGTAGCGAGCCCAGAAGGTCACTGGAGTGCTCAGGGCTGAAGAAGACCGCCAACCAGCCATCGGCGATCTCTCCGGCCAGCTCGACATTCCTGGGACCGACGGCGGCCAGATAGACAGGCAGATGTTCGCGCACCGGATGGATCGTCATCTTAAGGGCCTTGCCGGGGCCGTCGGGCAGGGGAAGGGTCCAGTGCTTGCCTTGGTAGGCCACGGTCTCTCGTCGGAGCGCCATTCGGACGATGTCGACGTACTCACGGGTCCGTCCCAGCGGCGCGTCGAACTTCACGCCGTGCCACCCCTCGCTCACCTGAGGTCCCGACACCCCCAGGCCAAGCCGGAACCGGCCGCCGGACAGGGTGTCCAGGGTTGCGGCTGTCATCGCCGTCATAGCCGGGGTCCGGGCGGGGATCTGCATCACGGCCGCACCCAGATCGACGTTCTGGGTCAATGCCCCGACCCACGACAGGACGGTTGCCGCGTCCGAGCCATAGGCCTCGGCGGCCCAGACCACGGAGTACCCGATCCGATCGGCCTCCTGAGCCAGTGCGATGTTGTCGGCGTCGTTGCCCGCGCCCCAGTAACCGAGATTCAAGCCAAGTTTCATGTCGGCGAGGCTATCGGCGCGCTGCCGCCATCGGGAGGGGTGGGCGCCGCTAACCTACCGAGATATGCAACACAGACGGATGGGCAGCTCAGGACTGTCGGTGTCTCGCCTCGGCCTCGGCACCATGGCTTGGGGCGTGGGCACCACCATCGAGGACGCTCGTGACCATCTCAAGGCCTACCTGGCGGCAGGAGGGGACTTCGTCGACTCAGCCTTCGGCTACGGCGACGGAGCCTCTGAGGAAGTTCTCGGCGCGATGCTCGGGGCGCTGGTCCCCCGCGACGACCTCGTCATCTGCACCAAGGCCGGAGTCTCCCGGAGGTCGGGGACCCGTGTGGTCGACACCTCGCGACGGGCGCTGATGAACCAGCTCGAGACATCGCTCAAGCGCCTGGGCACTCCCCACGTTGACCTGTGGTTGGTCCACACCTGGAGCGATGCCACTCCGCTCGATGAGACCTTGTCGGCTCTGGAATGGGCTGTGACCAGCGGACGGGCTCGCTACGTCGGGGTCTCGAACTACTCTGGATGGCAGGCCGCACACGCCGCAACCTTCATGTCCACCAACCGAATTCCTCTGGTAGCAAACCAGATTGAGTACTCACTGCTCAATCGGACGCCTGAGGACGAGCTCGCGGCTGCCGCGCAGGCGCTCGGCTTCGGCCTGCTCCCCTGGTCACCCTTGGGACGGGGTGTCCTCACCGGGAAGTACCGACACGGCATACCGGCCGACTCACGCGCGGCGTCACGAGACTTCACCGGGCTTGCGTCGCTCAACCTGACCGAGGAGTCCGGGCAGATCGTTGATGCCGTCGCCATCGCAGCCCAAGGGATGAACGTCAGCCCCGCCGAGATCGCCTTGGCGTGGGTGCGTGACCGCCCCGGTGTGGTCGCCCCGATTGTCGGCGTGCGAACGACCGCCCAGCTGCGCGCCGCTCTGGCCAGCGAGAACCTCGAACTGCCACCCGAGCTGGTGCAGGCGCTGGACGACGTCTCCGACTGAGAGTGGGAAGCCGGGCCGCTCAGAGTCTGCGACGCCAGGAAGAGACAGTCACTGCACTCACACAACAGTCAGCGGGTGGTGGAGGGCTCTTCGTCGTAGTCGCTGTCGTCGAGTCCGAGGTAGACGCCAGCGCCGTCACCCTCGTCGTCAGAATGATCATCGAGCTCATCGTCATCGCCATCGTCATCGTCGTCATCGAGCTCGTCGTCATCTTCGCCGTTGTAGATAACCAGCGGTGTCACTTCGCCGTAGGCCTCGAGCAGCGCGTCGTCATAGAGGTCGAAGGCGTCGGCAACATCCTGGTAGGCGGCGACGACGGTGGGGTCGTTCTCGCCTCGGCGCGAGACGGAGGCTTCGAGATGCCTCTCCAGCGCGGCGGTCAAGTTGGCCAGCGCAGCACGCGGGTCGGCGGTCATGACTCGAACATAGCGGGTTCTGGGTGCTAACGGGCACGAGGGTCGGGAACAAATCGCACGTCGGGTTCTTGGCGAACAAGCCCGAGCCCTAGCAGGCGGCGAGGAACCGTCGCAGAACCCTTGCACCGAACTCGAGGGAGTCAACCGGCACCCGCTCGTCGATGCCATGGAACATGGGCGCGAAATCCAGGTCAGCCGGCAGCCGAAGCGGGACGAACCCGTAGCCGGTGATGCCCAGGGAGCTCAGCGCCTTGTTGTCGGTGCCAGCAGAGAGGCAATACGGAAGGACTGACGCGCCGGGGTCCTCGGCCAACAACGCCAGCTTCATCCGGTCGACCAGGTCACCACTGAACGGCGCGTCCAGCGCGACGTCCCGATGGACCACGTCGACGGTGACATGCTCCCCTGCAAGCTCCCTGACCGTGGTCATCAAGTCATCCTCGTGGCCGGGAAGGAATCGGCAGTCCAGGGACGCAGCAGCGCTCTGTGGAACCACGTTGTGCTTGTAGCCCGCGTCGAGCATCGTCATTGTGGCCGTGTCCTGCAAGGTGCCGAGAATGAAGCCCCGGACGGCCCCTACGTGGGCCAAGATCGGCTCGGGCAACCCGTCGTCAAACGGCGTGCCGGTGAGCTCGCTGAGCCCGTCGAAGAGCTGGCGCACCGCACCGATGTACTCGCGCGGCCACACATGCGCGTCGATTCGTCCCACCGCGGCCGCGAGCCGCACGATCGCGTTCTCGTCATTAGGAATCGACCCGTGACCCGCCCTGCCGTGAGCAGTCAGCCGCAACCACGCCATACCCTTCTCGGCGGTCTGCAGGAGGTATGCGCGGGTCGGCGCGCCGGTGCCCTTGGCCGGCACCGTGACGCTGAAGCCACCGACCTCGCTGATTGCCTCACTGACCCCGTCGAACACCCCTGGGTGGTTGTCCACGACCCAATGGCTGCCGAACACTCCCCCGGCCTCTTCATCGGCAAAGAAGCAGAACACCAGATCACGTGGCGGGCTGATGCCGGATCGCGCGAGATGGCGGATATTGGCCAGGATCATGGCGTCCATATCCTTCATATCGATCGCGCCCCTCCCCCAGATGCAGCTATCCCTGACCTCGGCGGCGAACGGATCGACTTGCCAGTCAACGGCATTGGCCGGCACCACATCCAGGTGTCCATGAATGGCCAGGCCCGGACGGCTCCGATCGATACCCTCGATTCGGACCATGACATTGGCCCGCCCCGGCGCACTCTCGACATACAGCGGGTCTAGCCCGACATCGGTGAGCTCACCCATCACGTACTCGGCGCACGCCCGCTCGCCAGGGCCAGACCCGTCCCCGTAGTTGCTCGAGTCGATCCGGATCAGATCACGGCAGATACGGGCAACTTCGGACTCTGGTGTCAGGGCGTCCGTCATGCACTCAACCCTAGTTGGCGGTTCGGAGACCGGCCGTCCTGCGTGCTATCGTTCCCCCTCGTTGCCGGTGCTCCCACGAGCACCTGTACATCACCTTGTCCGGGTGGCGGAATGGCAGACGCGCTAGCTTGAGGTGCTAGTGCCCT
>JAYSQH010000199.1:0-6483 GCA_043721655.1 Phycicoccus sp.
GTCTCACGAGCCGGCCAGCGGGAGCGCGCCAGACGCCATACCTGCGCGAGCAGGAACAGCATGGCGGCCAACCGCAGCCCGAGCAACAGGGCATACGCACGCGGCGGCAGACCACGGTCGGCCCGGCTGAGCCCGGCGATGTACAGCCACACGGATACGAAGTAGACCGCCTCGAAGCCGGCCCAGATCAGATGGTCACGCCACTGCATCCCGACGAGTGCGATCAGCGGAAGCAGCCACAGGCCGGCCTGGACGGGCACCGACTTGCCGGTCACGATCACGATCACCAGCATCACCAGCGAGATCTCGGCGACGGTGGGCCGCCGGTCCAGGCTCAGGGCGAAGAACCCGCCAACCGCCAAGGCAGCCAACCAGCCCAGGATGGCAAGCGCGGTCGCGCCACCCGCCGGCAGACTGCGCCCCAACAACGACGGCAGCATCCACACCGAGCCGTAGCTCGCCCCGGCCCGCCACCAGCTGCGATAGACCGAGAGCAGGCCGTCGGCATTGACTACGAGCCAGGGCAGGCTTACCGCCATCCAGGTGGCCAGGGCCGTGGTCGCGAGCCTCTTCCACGCCGAGACCCGACCGGAGCGCACCGCGAGCAGGCCGATGGCGACGATCAGGACCAGGGGGTAGCTGCGCGCCGAGATGGCCAGCCCCATCAGGATGCCGGCCAACAAGATCTTGTTGCGCCCCCAGGCCATCAAGGCTGCCGAGGCGAGTAGGACGCCGAGCAGGTCGACCGAGACGAGGCCGGCCAGAACCAGCACCGGGCTCAGTGCCACATGGGCCGCCCGCCACGGAGCACCCGGGACCGAGGCCGCCATCACGACCACGAGCGCCATCACGATGACGGTGATCAGCATGGCCCATAGGGCGAAGTACCACTGCTGCTGAACCAGGGCGGAACCGTCCGGGACGGCAAGCCCGACCAGCCGCATGGCCAGCCCCGAGATCAGCGGTTGGTCCAGCGGCTGGGACCCCGACAGGTAGGGCGTGGCGTGCCCGAGGCCCGAGCTCTGGTAGACGATCGGAAGGTCCGAGTAGCACGCGTGCCAGAACTGGTCTGGCGTGTTCCAGCCCTTGCTGAAACAGTGCGCCTTCTGCAGCAGCCCGCCAGCGATCGTCAGGCTCGAGAGCCCGACCAGCACGGCCGCCGCGGGTTGCCAGGCAGACTTCGCCGTATGCCGGGTCAGCGCGGCGTAGCGTCCCAGCGGCCCCCCGATCATCTCGCTCGCCGCGGCTACGACCGGGTCGGACCGGGTGGGCGAGCTCACGGCACGGTGACCGTCGGCACCGGCGTCGTGGGCGGTGCCGTCGTGGGCGGTGCCGTCGTGGGCGGTGCCGTGGTCGGCGGCGCGGTCGTCGTGGGTGCAGCAGTCGTCGTGGGTGCCGTGGTCGGCGTCGGAACAGAGCTGTCGCCCAGGCCGGCGCGGGGCGGGAAGTCGATCACCTTGATCCCTTGAAGGGCTCCCTTCATGAACGCGGTCCAGATGTCCACAGGGATGCCGCCACTGGAGATCAGACGATCCTTCTTGATGGTGATCGGGTCATGCCCCTTGTTCTTGTAGATCCCGACCGCAGCCGAGAGCTGCGGGGTGAAGCCGTCGAACCAGACCGCTTCGGTGTTGTCCGTCGTACCGGTCTTGCCGGCAGCCGGTCGACCCAACGCCCGGGCGCCGGTGCCGGTCCCCTCGGTCACCACGTGCGTCATCGCTTCCGTGGCATCGGCTGTCACGCTCTTGTCAAAGGCCGGCGTCAGCTCCTTCTTCACCGTGTAGTCGATGCTGCCGTCCGCGGACTTCACCGTGACAAGGAGGTAGGGCGTCGCCTTCTGCCCCTGGGACGCAATGGTCGCGTAGGCGTTGGCCATGTCGATGACACGCGGCGAGGCGGTGCCCAGGATGTTGGTCATGTCGGTGCCGAGACCCGGGGTGCCCTTCGGCAGCCCGGCCAGGATCGCAGCGTCCCGGACGCCCGTGGCCTCGCGACCGCCACCGGCCAGCTTGATGTTCAGCGCGGCAAAGACCGTGTTGACCGAGTGGGCAGTCGCCTTTCGGAGGTCGATCTCGCCGAACTGCTCGCCGCTGCCGTTGCCGAAGTTCTTGACCTTGCCCTTGGCGTTCTTACCGCCCTGGAACTCGGGGAAATACTGCGGGCTGTGGCCGTCGAACCTCGTCTTGGTGCTGATGTCCTTCTGGAGAGCGGCGAGGAGCCCGAACACCTTGAACGTCGACCCCCCCTGCATCGTCGACTGGGTCGCGTCGTTCTGCTGAACCTTGCTGTAGTCCTTGCCGCCATACATTGCGACGATTGCGCCATCACCAGGCCGGATCGCGGCGAGTCCGACATGGAGCATCGGAGCGTCCTTCTCCGACGGCATGTTGTCCTTCACGGCCGTGACCGCCGCGGCCTGAGCTCGCCTGTTGATCGTCGTCACGATCCGCAACCCGCCACGGTCGATAGCCGAGTCGCTCAGGTTCAGCTTGGTCCTGAGCTCGAGGCGGACGGCTGCGGTGATGTAGCCGGTCGTCCCTGCCTTGGTGGTCTTGGCGCGGGGCCGGACCGTGGGGAACGTGGTCTTGGCCCGCTCGGCAGGGCTGAGCCAGCCCTCGGTGACCATGCCGTTCAGGACGTAGTCGACGCGCGACTTGGCGTTGTCCATCTGCTTGGGGCCCAGCACTGGGTCGTAGAACGCCGGCCCGCGGATGACGGAGGCGAGCAGCGCGCCCTGGGCAACCGTCAGTTTCGAGACATCGACACCGAAATAGGCCTTGGCTGCGGTCTGGATGCCGTAGGCGCCGCGGCCGTAGTAGATCGTGTTGAGGTAGTTGGCCAGGATCGTGTTCTTGGACTCCTGCTGGTCGATCTTGATGGAGATGATGAACTCTTTGGCCTTACGGCTGAGCGTCCTGTCCTGGGTCAGGAAGTAGTTCTTGACGTACTGCTGGGTGATCGTGGACCCGCCCTGGGTCGGACCTCCCTTGAGCGCCACCACAACCGACCGGGCGATACCGGTCGGTGAGACACCGCTGTTCTGGTAGAACGTCCGGTCCTCAGCGGCCAGGAGTGCCCGCTGGACGTGGAGCGGGATCTTGGTCAGCGGCACGGACTCGCGGTTGACCACGCTGATCCGGTCCATCTCGGTCTTGCCATCGGAGTAGTAGATGATTGACGCCTGCGCGTTGGCGAGCTGGTTCGGCTGGGGGACGTCGGTCTTTGCATAGGCGACTGCGAAGGCGGCCACGCCGACCAGGAACAGCCCGAGAAGAGTCAGCAGGATCGGCTTCGTCGAGAAGAACCGGCGCCAGCCCCTGCGCGCCTTCTTGCGCTTCGCGCTGGCCATGGTTGCGCTCCGGCTTGCGCTCCTGCTGGCGCGGGTGGGCGGGGTGCTCACTGGTCTTCTTTCGTCGGCGATGAAGGTTCGCTGCCCGGCGGCAGTGCTGTCCAGTATGACGATGCGCCAGCGGGCCACCTCCCACTCGCCATGTCCGTCGAGGTCGCTCGAGGTCGCTGGCGGTCGATCGCAACAGTCAGGCTGAGGCTCAAATCTTGACATATCGGACCTAAACCGGTTTATTAATTGCTAATGGTTACCCATCGCCCGACCATCATCGACGTCGCCCGGGTCGCGGGCGTCTCGAAAGGCGCGGTGTCCTTTGCGCTGAACGGCAAGCCGGGGGTCGCCACTGAAACGCGCGAACGGATTCTCGCCGCCGCCCGTGAGCTCGGCTGGACCCCCAGCCTGCGGGGCAGGGCGCTGTCGGTCTCCCGCTCGCTCGCCGTGGGGCTGGTCATCGCACGCCCACCCGAGACTCTCGGCGCCGACCCGTTCTTCGCCTCGTTCATCACGGGCATCGAGACCGTGCTGTCCGAACGGGGCTACGCCTTGATGCTCCAGGTCGTCGGCGACGAAGTGAGCGAACATGAGAGCTACCGCCGGCTGGCCGCCAGCGGCCGCGTCGACGGCGTGTTCCTCACCGACATGCGGGTCGAGGACGTGCGACCACAGCTGCTCAACGACCTCGGCCTGCCCACCGTCGTGATCGGCCCGGCCCCCGGACACGGGCCGTGGTCGGCCGTCTATATCGACGACCAGCCCGGGATCGTCGCAGCCGTCGAGCACCTCGTCGCACTTGGCCACCGCCGCATCGACCACGTGGCCGGCCCCGCCGAGTTCGTGCACGGCCTCTCCCGTCGAGCCGCCTGGGCCTCGGCCGTCGTGGACGCAGGGTTGGAGCCGGGCACCTGCATCACCTCTGACTTCTCCGCCCAGGGGGGCGCCGACGCGACCAACCGGCTACTCGATCTGGCCGACCCGCCCACCGCAATCGTGTACGCCAACGACCTGATGGCCATCGCCGGCATGTCCACAGCGATCGGCCGCGGCGTGGACATCCCGGGCCAGCTCTCGATCACCGGCTTCGACGACACCTCGCTCGCGGCCTACCTGCAACCCGCGCTCACCACTGTGCGCACCGACGTCGTTGGCTGGGGGCGTGCGACCGCCACCCGGTTGCTGGCCCTCGTCGATGGCGAGACGGGCACCGAGGTCGACCTGCCCTCACCCGAGCTCGTTGTTCGAGCTTCCACCGCGCCGCCACGCCAGCCACGCACCGGCGCACCCAGTAAGGACCGTCGCGGACCCGCGCCGATCCGCGACCGAAAAGAGTCCCGATGAACAAGAACAAAGTCTGCACAGCAGCTGTTATCACCCTGGCGCTCGGCACGACCGCGGCCTGCGGAGGTGGAGGCACCACCACATCCGGCGACTCCTCCGCACTGACCGCACACGGCCCGGTCAAGGTCTGGTTGTCAAACAACACCGAAGAGGTTACCTGGGGCAAGGACATGGTGAAGGCGTGGAATGCCGCCCACCCCAAGGAGATCGTGACCGCGCAGGAGATTCCCGCGGGCAAGTCGTCCGAAGAGGTCATCAGCGCGGCAATCACGGCCGGGAACGCGCCGTGCCTGGTTTACAACACGGCCCCTGCAGCCGTGCCGGGGTTCCAGAAGGCCGGCGGGCTCGTCGCGCTCGACAGCTTCCCGGACGGCAAGGCGTACGTCGAAGCGCGGACCGGCGCCTCGGCCGACCAGTACAAGTCGCCCGACAAGAAGTTCTACCAGATCCCGTGGAAGTCCAACCCCGTCATGATCTTCTACAACAAGGACATGATGACCAAGGCGGGCATCGATCCCAACAAGCCGCCGCTGGCGACCTACGACGAGTTCCTCGCGACCAGCAAGAAGCTGGTCTCCAGTGGCGCGGCCAAGGCTGCCATCTGGCCGGCACCGACCAGCGAGTTCTTCCAGTCATGGTTCGACTTCTACCCGTTGTATGCGGCCGAGAGTGGCGGCAAGCAGCTGATCGAGAACGGCAAGGCGACCTTCGACTCCGACGCCGGCAAGAAGGTGGCGAACTTCTGGCGCACGATGTATGCCGAGAAGCTGGCTCCCGCGGAGAAGTACCCCGCCGACTCCTTCGCTGACAAGAAGGCCGCGATGTCGGTCGTCGGTCCGTGGGCGATCCCGGTGTACAAGGGCAAGGTCAACTGGGGCGTCGCGCCTGTGCCGACCTCAACCGGCATGTCCGCCGACAAGGTGAACACGTTCTCGGACGCCAAGAACATCGGCATGTACTCCGCCTGCAAGAACCAGGGAACCGCCTGGGACCTGCTGAAGTTCTCGACCAGCCAGGAGCAGGACGGCGCCCTTCTCACCAAGACCGGGCAGATGCCGCTTCGCAAGGACCTCACGACGGTGTACGCCGACTACCTCACGGCGAACCCCGACTACAAGACCTTCGCCGCTCAGGCTGCACGGACGGTCGAGGTGCCCAACGTGACCAACTCGATCGCCATCTGGCAGGCCTTCCGCGACGGCTACAGCTCGTCGGTGATCTTCGGCAAGACGCCGGTCGACGCGTCCCTGACAAGTGCGGCCGCCAAGGTCACGGCTTTGGCCGGACAGTCCTGATCGGCTGAGCGACATGCCCACCGCGACGGTGACGAGGGACCACGCCGATCCCAGCACGCCGCCGCCGGAGCGCCGCTCCCGGCGGCTGACGACCCTGTTCGGTCGTCAGCCGCTCGGGATTGGGCTGGCCGCGCCGTACGCCGTTTTTCTCGCGGTCGTGTTCGCCTACCCGCTCGGCCTGGCCGTGTGGATCAGCTTCCACGACTACTTCTTCGCGGCGCCGGGAGCGCAGGTGGCCCGGCCGTTCGTCGGCCTGGACAACTACAAGACCGTGCTCTCCGACCCTGCGGTTCGACGCTCGTTCCTGAACGTCGTGGAGTTCCTGGTGATCAACGTCCCCCTGACGGTGGTGCTGTCGCTGGTTCTGGCCACCGCTCTCAACGGCGCCGTCCGCGGCCGTGCCTTTCTGCGCGTCGCCTACTACGTCCCCTACGTCTCGGCCAGCGTTGCGGTCGTGGCGGTGTGGCTGTTCCTGTTCAGCGGCGACGGGATGGTCAACCAGCT
>JAYSQH010000200.1:0-3050 GCA_043721655.1 Phycicoccus sp.
GCGAGATGTTCGCGCCGCCTGGTCCGACGTCGTCAACTCCGCGCTCGACCGGGCACCGCAGTGACATCCGTCAGCGGCGAGAAGGGGCCACTGGGGTTAACGAGGTTCCAGATCGAGGTCGCGCAGCTCTTCTTCTCCCTGCCCGCGGCTCAGGACTTTCTGCTGGCAGGCGGTGCCGCGCTCGCGGCTCAACACCTGACGAGCCGGCCCACCCAAGACCTCGACTTCTTCACCCGGGTCGGCGCCACCAGCGTTCCCGACGCCAGAGACGCCCTCGAAATCGCAGCACGAGAACGAGGCTGGACCATCGAAAGGGTCAGAGGCGAGGCGACGTTCTGCATGCTCATCGTCCACGGCAACGAAGACCTGCTCGTTGACCTCGCACTGGACTCCCCACCCGAACACCCGGCCACCGCGAGCTTGGTCGGCCCTACCTTCGCGCCGCGAGAGCTGGCAGGCCATAAGGTCGTGGCGCTGTTCGACAGAGCCGAGGCACGCGACTTCGCCGACGTCTGCGAGCTCACCCAACACTTCTCCAAAGATGACCTGCCGGAACAGGCCGCCTAGGTCGACCGGGGCTTCGACCGACCCAACTCCGCGCAGATGCTCCGCAGCCTGGACCGCTTCACCGACGAGGACGTGCCTGCCCCCGAGGCTCAAATGCCCGCGCTGAGACGCTTCTGCGCCACGTGGGTCGATGACCTGGAGCGGTGATCCGTACCAACCGGCCTAGCCCGCCGGCCGGCATACAAGAGGGGTGCGGGGGAGTGGTCAGCGTGGCCAGCATGCGCACCGATTTGGTGCCCGCTTAATGCCCGCTTACTAGTCAGAATCGGCAGTTATCTGGGCTCTTCTGACCCACGGATCGGTCAGAAGAGCCACAAAACCGTAGGGTTTGGCCTTGTCGCTGCGGGGTCGCGATCCGCCGCTTGGTCCACCTGGTGGGCTTTCGGCTTGCCTCGTGCATCAGCCAGCGATGGTCGCCATCAGATCAGGGCGGGCGTCGGTCGAGGTCTCGGCGACCCCCCGCTCAGTCACGACGATGCTGATCAGGTCATGCGGGGTGACATCGAATGCCGGGTTGAACCCCCGGGCCCCCGCCGGAGCCGTCCGCACCCCGCCCAGGCAGAGCACTTCGTCCTCGTCCCGTTCCTCGATCACGATGTCCTCGCCTCGCGCGATGGTCAGGTCGACCGTGGAGGACGGCGCTGCCACGACGAAGGGGATCCTCGCTCGTTGACAGGCCAGTGCCAGGCTCACCGAACCGACCTTGTTCGCCGTGTCGCCGTTCGCGGCGATGCGGTCGGCCCCGATGATCGCTACGTCGACCAGACCTCGAAGGATGGTGCTTGCGGCGGCGCTGTCCGCCTGTACGACGTGCTCGATACCGTCGTTCAGGAGCTCCCAGCTGGTCAGTCGCGCACCTTGTAGC
Organism: Phycicoccus sp.; assembly: GCA_043721655.1. Taxonomy (GTDB): domain Bacteria; phylum Actinomycetota; class Actinomycetes; order Actinomycetales; family Dermatophilaceae; genus UBA4719. The sequence continues at coordinate 1,433 of JAYSQH010000200.1, forward strand.
AGCGGTCTTGTCTCGTCGGCATACACCAGGCCCAGGCGCCCGCGCTGGTGCAGCTCGTGGATGATTCCGTATGCTGTGCCCCAGGCGCTGGTGGCCAGCGCGCCGGTGTTGCAATGCGTGACGACCCGCACCTTCTCCTTCGCCACGTGCGCAAGGATCCAGTCGGCGCCATGCCTGGAGAGCCGCCGGTTCGCGGCCTCATCGTCGGCCGCGACCTGCCGTGCGAGCCCGAGGACAGTGGCCGTCCCGGCCGGCACCGACCCCCTGACCTGGTTCACGCCCCAGGCGAGGTTGACCGCTGTGGGCCGGGCATCCCGAATCCTGTCGATCTCGGTGTCAAGCCTTGCCGCGTCCCAGCTCTCATCGGCGGCCTGGACCATCGCCAGGGCCACACCCAGGGCCCCCACAGGTCCGAGAGCCGGTGCGCCGCGGATCGCGAGCCGCTTGATCGAGTCGACCAGGACGTCAACCGTTGTGACGTGGATGTACTGCTCGGTGCCTGGCAACAGAGTCTGGTCGATGAGCCTGATCATCGGTCTCGGATCGTCCACCCACTCAATCGACCGCACCATCGAGCCAGTGTGACGTATGACGTGCCCGCGCCCGCACCGGTATCGGAGCCGGATAGGGCATGCTCTCGTGAGACCGGGAACGGAGATCCGCATGTTCATGCAGAAGGAACGCGAGCTGATCATCGAGTACTGCCTGCGGATGCTCAAGGACGGGCTGACAGTGGGAACGTCGGGCAACGTCAGCGTGTGCGCCGGCGAGAACATCGCCATTACGCCGAGCGGGGCGGACTACGAGACGCTGGTGCCGGAGGACATCTGCGTCATCACCCTTGACGGCAGGTACGTGGACGGGCCGGACAACCCGTCCACGGAAGTGCCGATGCACACAGTCGTCTACCAGAACACCGACGCATTGGCTGTCGTCCACACGCACCCCGTCTACGCCACGGTTCTGGGAACTCTTGTCGACGAAGTTCCCCGGATCCACTACATGCTGGCCCTCCTGGGAGGACCCGTCAGGGTCGCGTCGTACGCCCCGTTCGGCACTGAAGAGCTGGCCAGCAACTGCATTGTGGCGATGAGGGACCGGTATGGCGTCCTGCTGCAGAACCATGGGGCGACGACCTACGGGGACACCCTCGCAAAGGCTTACACCCGGAGTGTCTACCTGGAGTGGTTGTGCCGGATCTATTGCGAGGCCAAGGCTCTTGGCGAGCCACGGTTACTCACCGCGGCTGAGTTCGGCGCGGTCGCTGCGGCAGTGACCGCCTACGGCCACTCAGCCTGAAACTCCCGCCAGGCAGTTGTTGCCGCGCCCCCATCGCGTGAATGCTGCCTGGGGTTCGGAGGACCTTCGACTCTATGAGCTCCTGGCCTGCGTGGGGCACGCTGGGAATGAGTGGGAATGAGGCGTCGACTCGAGGTCAACCGCTCAGGACGACGAACCCGATTGCCAATGAGGACATGTACCAGATTCTTGACCGTAAAGATTACTCGGCTGATGTGTTCATGCAGGTGATCCGGGCTCCTGCCGTGGCTGCGGCGTGCCGGCCGGGGCAGTTCATCATTTTGCGGATTGATGAGGTGGGGGAGCGGATCCCGCTGAC
>JAYSQH010000201.1:0-2383 GCA_043721655.1 Phycicoccus sp.
TTGAATGCAGAAAGCGCAGGTCGCTGACCTGCGCTTTCTGTGGAGCCGCCTATCGGAATCGAACCGATGACCTATTCATTACGAGTGAATCGCTCTAGCCGACTGAGCTAAGGCGGCAGGTGCCAAGCCGAGCTGCCAGACACGCTTGGCGAGTATACGGATGAACCGGCAGATCTCCGAACCGGACCGTCCCGAGGGCTTGCACACCTGTGAAACATGTGGGCGAGCCCTCCAGGGCGAGGAGAGGGCTCTCAGCAGGTGAGCCCGGCGGGCGGTACCCGACCTTTGAGTAGATAGGCATCGACCGCTCCGTCGACGCACGAGTTGGACCGCATGTATGCCGTGTGTCCGTCGCCCCTGAACGTGATGAGATGCCCGTTCGCAAGCTCCGAGGCAAGACCCTGCGCCCACGTGTAGGGGGTTGCCGGGTCTCGCGTGGTGCCCACGACCACGATGGGGCCACTACCGGCCGCCGAAATCTTCTTCGGAGCGTTGTTGGAGGCCACCGGCCAGTAGCCGCATGGCATCGTGCTCCACGCCAGGAACTTCCCCCAGGTGGGCGCCTTGACACTCAGCGATCGCGCCTCGGATGAATAGTGCGACAGGTCCTTGGAGTCCGAGCGGTCCAGACAGTTGACGGCATAGATGACCTGCATGAGGTTGCCGTCATAACTGCCCTTGCTGGTGCGCTCTGCATAGCCTTCACCGAGCGTCATCAAGGCGTCGGCACGGCCTGCGAAAGCCGCCCGCAAGGCGTCGGTCAGCGTGTTCCAACGCCCTTGGTCGTACATCGCCGCGGCGACCCCAAGCGAACCCCAACCCTCAGTGAGCCCCTTGATGTAGCGGTCACCCAGCGGCAGCGGCTTGGCATCCAGCGCCAAGAGGAAGTCGCGCAGCCTGGCCATACCGGAGCTGACGGATCCACCCAGCGGGCAGCCACCGTTGTTGACACAGTCCTGCACGTAGGCCCGGGTCGCGGTCTCGAAGCCGACCGCCTGCCCCTCGTTGACCTGGCTCGAGGTGAGGTTCGGGTCGATGGCGCCGTCGAGGACGAACTTGCCCACCTTGGCGGGAAACAGGTCGGCATAGGTGGCGCCGAGGAAGGTGCCGTAGGACTTTCCCAGGTAGTCCAGCTTCGTCTCACCCAATGCCGCACGCAGGACGTCCATATCTTTGGCCGCCTCGATCGTGGAGACGTGGCCGAGCAGAGGGCCGGCGTTGGCCTTGCACTTGTCGGCAAAACCCTTAGCCCAGACCGCAAACTGCTGTTCCTCGGTGGTGTTGTCTGGCGTGGGGTCGGACCCGAGGAAGGCGTCGAGCTCACGGTTGCTGAGGCATTTGATCGGCGAGGATCTGCCGACCCCGCGTGGGTCGAAACCCACGATGTCGTATGCCGCCCGGACCGACTTGGTGACGATGTAGTCTGCCGCGCTGGCATAGTCGACACCCGACCCTCCGGGGCCGCCCGGGTTGACCACGAGCGAGCCGATGCGATGGGCCGGGCCCTTGGCCGGCGCCTTCAGCACAGCCAGCTTGAGCGTCTGGCCGTCGGGCCGCGAGTAGTCGATCGGCACTGTCAGCCGCGCGCACTGGTCGGGTCCGCAGGCTGACCACGAAAGATCCTGCGTGTAGAACTTCGCCAGCGTCTCCTTGGCGGTGGGGAGCGCCTGCGCCGCGGACTTCTCCACAGGGCTGGGCGTCCAGGCCGGGCGGCTCGGCTGGCTTGGCGTCGAGACGCAGGCCGAGACGGCCAGCATCACCGCCAGCGTGCCGGCCAGTGGGATGATCCGGCGTCGGGTACGCCGACGGTCGCCGAAACCGGTGGCTACCGTGTGCTTCACGCCGTGCTCCCGTCGTCGAACTGCTTCGAGCTCCGACGGTATCTCGAAACTCTGAGGTGGATCATCGAATCGTCGGTCGCCGGCCCCTGACCCGGGGTCGTCGCGACCGGGGTAGCCGGGGGCTTGCCGCGGTCACCGGGGAAGCTGCAGCGAGAGCGCCATCGCCTCGAGGGCCAGCAGCGGCTGGACGTTGGCATCGATGCGCTCGCGGGCCGTGCCGATGGCGTCCATGCAGCCCAGGAGTCGCTCGGGTGTCAGGATGCCTGCCAATTGCTGCACCTGATCGATCATCTCCTCGTTGACTAGCCCGATCGACGCGCCGGTATGCAGTACGAGCGCGTCACGATAGATCGAGAGCAGATCGGTCAGCGAACGGTCGATGACGTCTCGGGCGAACCGGGTCGCCCTCGTCTTCTGGTCCTTCTCTAGTGCCGCGACCTGCGAGCGCACCTGCGGCGGCTGCGTTCGCGCACTAGGGTCGGCGCCCAACGTCTCCATCAGCCGGGCCTTCTCGGCGCCGTCGCGCTCGTTCGAGGAAGCGC
>JAYSQH010000202.1:0-4863 GCA_043721655.1 Phycicoccus sp.
GCTCGAGCGTGCCCATTGCGTCTGCCAAAAACCCGGACGCATTGCGCGCCGCCCCTTGGATTGCGGTGCGACTAAACATGACGTCGGCACCGCCTGTGGCCAGTACGGCAACAGGTGTTGATGATCGTTACACATCGAACGGGCAATGGTTGGGATGGGGGCTGCCATTCGACAGGGACGTGAGACGGGCCGCTGTGCGTGTACCGAATGGCGCTCATGTCTACGGAAGCACCTGACGCCTATCGTGGGCGAGACCGACACGCGCTGGTTCTGCACTTGCTCGCGTCCGGGCAGTTCCGAACTCTCCCCGCCGAGTACTCCTCGAACCACTTGCGTTGGCCGTCAAGGCGTGTACTGTCTCATAGAGTACTCTGTGTGACAGAGTGAATAGCGGGAGACAGCCTCCCGTTCGGGACAAACGCGCCAGATGGAGGAGCCATGAACAACAACACGCTCACCGAGCTCGATGAACTCGCGTCACGGGCTCGCCGTGACACGTCAGTCGATGCTGTCGTATTGCTGACGGCTGGGGCTCTGGCGGTCATCGTGGTCGTGCTCAACCTGGCCACCAGTTTGTCTGGAGGGTCGGACGCACTCCACGGCGTCGGGTCGTGGCTTCTTGCTGTTCTCGTGCCCCTCGCGCTGGCCGGCATGTGGCTCTACCTACGCTGGCGCGAGTCTCGCCGGGGCGCGGGCCGGCAGTCCCGAACTGTGGGCTGGACCGCCCTGTGGGCAGCGATCATCCTGCTCGCCGTGGGACTCGGCCCGATGCTGACCGCCGTGCTGGGCCCGTACCCCGTGCTGATGGGTCTCGTGGTTCTGGCTGGCGTGCGTTTCTCCAGCCGGCTGCTCCTCGTCTGGGGCCTGGTCGCAGCTGCGCTGGGCATTTGGGCGGGCATGTACCAGTCGAACAACCGCTTCGGGCTCTCCTCGCTCGACACCGTCATCGGGGTGGCCATCGCCCTCGCCACACTGGTCGCCGGGGCGGTCGTCGCAGTTCGGGAGCGCCGGCGATGACCGCCCAGCCTCCCGCACAGTTCGACGACACGATCCATCAGCGAGCCCGGTTCGGCATCCTGACAATCCTTGCCACCACTGGCCGAGCTGACTTCACGTACCTGCGCGACACGCTCGAACTCACCGACGGCAACCTCGGCCGGCACATCGACGTCCTCAACGAGGCGGGATACGTCGAGGTCAACAAGACCTTCGAGGGCCGAAAGCCACGCACGTGGGTGAAGATCACCAAGCCGGGCAGGGTCGCGCTGAACAAGCACATCGCTGCGCTACGCCAGATGATCGCCTTCGTCCCCGGCGGGTGACACTGCGCTCGTCGGGCGCCCAGCTGCTCAAGGGTGCTCGTCGTTCCGGAGTTGATACCGGTAGGTGTGCCGGACATGCAGTGGACGTTTCTCGATGTCGGCTGTCTTCCGGGCGAGCTTGCGGCCTCGCGTGGGCTTGGCACGAGCGAGCCGGGCAGTGCGCGCATCCACCATCTTGCGGAACGAGTCGTGATACCAGGTGTCGAGCTCGCGATAGCCGATCTCGGTTGTGGCCTTCGCGAGTTCGGCCTGCATGAGCTGCTCGACGTCGGTCTGCTTGCCGGGCTGCTTGGCCCAGTGCTTGGCCACTTCGAGCGCGAGCCAGGGGTCGTGCTCGGCGAGGCCCCTGCGAGTGGCGAGGCGTAGGAGCGTGGAGTACTTGGTGTCCATCCGCTTGCGGCGGGCCTCGGTGACGACGAGGAACATCATGTGCGCCGCCATGTCCGCCATCCCGAGCCTCGGCCACGTGTCGATCTTGCGGTAGCTCTTGCCTTCGTACAGGTCCTTCGCCACCTTGTCGCTGAACAGGCTGATGCCGCCGTAGTCCAGTACGCGGCGGGTGAGCAGCTTGTAGATGGAATCCTGCGGGCACGACCAGCCCTGGACGCAGGCCGGGCAGGCGGCGGTCTCCTCGCAGGGTGGAGCGGCGTGGACGGCGGCGCGGTTGCGCTTCCACCACTCGCGGGCCTCGGCCCTGTCCATCCCGACGATGAGCGGGTCAAGCGCCACGAGCAGGGTCCCGATGTCGCCGGGTTTGGTCGCACGCGCGATGAGGCCGGTGATCAGGGGACGCAGCAGGGCGCCGTGGTCCATCTCGATGGTGACCTTCTCGCCGATGTTTGGACAGTGCAATGCGACGCAGTCGGCGACGTGTGAGACCCAGGCCTCCAGCTCTGCGTGCGTGGGCTTGTCGGGGAGCCCAGCGGAACTGTGGCAGGTCTTGATGTGCTGAGTGGGGATGGTCGGCGCGATGCGGCGTCGCCGGCGCCGCGGGACCGACGCCGCGATCTCGCTGCTGGCCTTCGGCGCCATCTTCTGGGCGAACACGTCGTACTCGACGATGCCGCGCTGCGCGGCCTCGGCCATCAACCAGCCGAGCACCTCGGCGGTGTTCTGCGCATCGAGTAGGCCCTTGCACAGCCGTGGCTCACCGTGCTCCTTGCCGACGGTGGTTTTGACGCCGTAGCGGTCGATGAGGTGAACGAGGCGCGACTGCTTGGACAGGTCGGGCAGGTGGAGCCGCCGGGCGACGACCTGGGTGTCGAACACGGTCCGATCGAACAGGTCCATCCCTGCCCGGTCGTAAGCGGCTGCCAGGTGCGTGATGTCGAAGAACCCGTGATGGCAGAGCAGTGGCACGTCAGGCCACTGTGCCAGCCACGTGTCGAGCTTCCCGAACGCGACCGCCGGTGCGTCGGCGCCGGCGAGGTCCTTCGTCGTGATGCCGTTGTACTCGCTGGACTCCTTGTCCACGCAGACCCCCGGGTTCACCAGGACGTGGAAGGTGTCGCGGCGGGTGCCGTTGCGGAACACGACCGCACCCACCGAGATGGGGTAGGTGACCGAGTGCTCGCCCTTCTTGCCGGCCTGGTTGGTCGTCTCGATGTCCAGGGCGATGAACGTGGTGCCGCCGATGAGCGCCCGGTACGCGGTCCCCTTGTTCGGCTTGGTGGTCATCACTGGGCCTGCTCGAGTAGTGCCTCGATGGAGTAGGCGTCACGCAGGCTCATCGCCCCGGCGGCCTCGGTGAGGGCGCGCGGCGGCGGGGACCACCCGCCCTGGTCGCGGCTGGCATTGCGGATGACCTGGACGACTTCGTGCTGATTGAGCAAAGCCCCGTTGGAGGCGGCGACGACGAGGTCGGCGAGCAGATTCGTGCGCCCGATGTTGGCGAACATCGGGCCCCGGCGTTCAGTCACGCCGCTGACCCACTCGCGGATCTGGCCTTCGACGCCGGTGTTGCTGATGGGCACGCGCGGCTTCTTGCGGGAGTGGGCAACTTCGGCGGAGCGTTCCAGCAGCGGCTCATAGCGTTGCCGTAGTGCTCGCACGACGTCAGCGGGCAGGCCGCACGCGGAGGCGATGGTCTCGAGGTCCTCGAACCACGCGGTGGCGGCGGGGGCACCCTTCGCGGCCAGCGTCGCGCGGCTGAGGTCGAACAAGTGATCGCGGACTTTGTCGGGCAGGGTCCCGTCCTCGCCAGTGAGCTTGGCGCGCAGGTTCTCAGCCGCGTGGTAGATGCATGGGACGATCCTGGTTTGCTCACCCCACACGGCCTTCGCAGCGGCGGAGATCTGCGAGGCACCGTCGGCCACGAGGTAGTCCGGCGCCTCGAGCTCGGACAGAACGAGCTGCCACGCCTCCGCCGTCGCGTTGGGCAGAGCGCGGAAGCGCACGAGCCGGCTCGACCAGCCGGTCACAGTGCTGCGGCTGGTGCCGTTCCAGCGCAAGCCGCTGATGACCAGGGCGTGCCATACGACGGTCGCGTTGGTCAGGGTGGTCGAGCGGGCGTAGTCGCGCACGACCGGGACCTCGTCTGCCAGGTAGACGACCGGCAACTTGCGCTTGCGAAAGTCCGCTTCCTCGGCGGCGATCTTCGCCAGGGCAGGTTCCGTGACGATAGGGCCGAACCGTTCGAGGATGTCCGCCGAGAGGTGCCAGTGCGCCTTCATCTCCCGGTCCGGGCTGGGCGGTCGGTCGTCGTTGAGCTGGTCGGGGGTGCGCCCGTCTACGGTGCGGACGCGGCCGGTGGGGCGCCCCATCCGTTCGAGCGCCCGGATGGAGGCACGCGTGTAGGCGCGACCTTCGGCCAGGTCGTGGAGGACCGCGTACACGACGCTAGCCGGGATGGGCAGGCGTCGTGACGGAGCTTCGGTTCCCGCGTTCCTCGGCGTCGGGACTGCGCAGTCCCCGCAGCACGTCTCGTCGGTCACCGCGGACCGGGGCAGTACCGCGGAGAAGGTGTGGCGCTGCTTGGCGGTGTGCTTGCCCACCGGTCGGCACTGGTAACGCTGCTGTGAGCCGGCCGCGGTGTCGTAGGTGCCGAACAGGACGACGACCCGCCCGACGTCATGGCCGTCCGTGGGACACGGCGGCACAGGGACTGCGTCGTCGATGAGCGCACGCGTGGCTTCCTCCGGCGTGGAATCGACCGACTTGACCAGCACCGTGAAGTGGTGCTCGTACAGCAGTCCGTCGTCTCCGAGGTATCGGCAGCGGTAGGTGCGTGTCGTTCCGCGCTTGGAGTCCCGCTCGGCGCGAGCGTGAAGTTGGACGCTGACGTGACCCAGGGCGCACCGCGCCATCGGCACTGTTCGTGGGGCACCCATCGAGCCTCCCTTTGCGCAGGCGGCGACCGGCCACCTCTCCACACCAGTGAACACCCAAGCGGGGACATGATGTGTAACGATCATCAACACCTGTTGCCGTACCGGGCACGCCCCAATGTTCGAATCGGCGGCTGGTAACTTCGGCGCAATGGCGACCCGATGGATCGAACCCTCCACGCCGCGACTGCTGCTGCGGCAGTGGCGCGACGCCG
>JAYSQH010000203.1:0-5128 GCA_043721655.1 Phycicoccus sp.
CGATCGATCGCCTCGTTGGCGGCAGAGGACGAGGACATGCTCGCGACTTTCGTCATGTTGCGACGCCTCCTTCTGCTCGCGTGGATGGGCTCGCACTCCCACTCGCGGGAATGTCAGGTCAAGGGCCCGGGCTACACGGCCGGGTCGTGTGTCCTGGCTGAACGTTACGTAGCATCCGGTGGCAAATCGCTCAGCCAGGCCGTTCCGGCTTCTGGCTCTTTTTGAAGTAAGGGGTTTCCATGTTCAGATCAATCGCTGGTCGCTCGGTCGTCGTCACCGGCGGCAGCAAGGGCATCGGCCGAGGAATCGCGTCCGTCTTTGCCAAGGCTGGAGCCAATGTCCTGATCGTCGGACGGGACCAGGCCGGTCTCGATGCCGCCGCACGCTCACTGTCTGGGCTTGGTGGCCGCGTATCCACGCATCAGGCCGAAGTCAGTGACCGCGCTGCTTGCGACGACATGGCACGTGTCGCGGTCGAGCGCAACGGTGGCATTGACGTCCTGTGCGCGAACGCCGGAATCTTCCCCTCGGCGAGGCTGACCGACATGACACCCGAAGAGCTCGAGACCGTCATGGCCACGAACTTCAAAGGCACCGTGTTCGCCGTCCAAGCGTGCCTGCCGGCGCTAGAGGCCTCGGGGCACGGGCGAATCGTGGTCACCTCGTCCATCACCGGACCCGTGACCGGGTTCCCCGGCTGGTCGCACTACGGCGCCAGCAAGGCCGCTCAGCTCGGGTTCATCCGAACGGCGGCAATCGAGCTCGCCCCGAAGCGGATCACCATCAACGCAGTTCTGCCGGGCAACATCAAGACCGAGGGCCTCGACAACCTGGGCCAGAGCTACATCGACCAGATGGCCGCGTCCGTTCCGCAGGGCAGACTCGGAGAGGTCGAGGACATCGGCAACACCGCCCTCTTCTTCGCCACCGACGAGGCCGGCTACATCACGGGTCAGTCTCTGATCGTCGACGGCGGTCAAGTCCTCCCCGAGTCCCTGATGGCCCTTCAGGAAATGTGATCGCGAGTTGTTCGCTGTCTCGCGCCACGGCGGTAGGGTTCGGCCGACACTGACAATAGGTCGGACCGAATCGTTCGAAGTCCGCACCAGTCCTGGAGGCCGCGATGGCAGTTGAACACTCGGTTGCGGAGAAGTTGCGTCGCAAGGTGCTCTCCGACATCGGGTCCGGGGCGCTGGAGCCCGGAGCCCGTCTTGGCAGTGAACGAGAGCTGGCAGCGCAGTACGCCGTCAGTCGGGCCACGCTCCGCCAGGTGCTAGCTGCCCTGCAAGAGGCAGGCCTCGTTCGTCGGGTACCGGGGCGTGCGGGTGGCACCTTTATCAGCCACGCCAAGGTGGACCGTGACCTCAGCCGAGTCGTCGGCGTGCCCGCCTACCTTGCTCGGCAAGGCTACGTCGCGGGAACCCGCATCCTGTCCACACAGATGGCCGTGGCTGACCAGACCACCCGCACGGCCCTGCGCCTGGAGCCCGAAGCACTCGTTGTTGTCATCCGCAGGATCCGGCTGGCCGATGGGACACCCATCTCGCTGGATCACGCACAGTTCCCGGCCGACCGCTTTCCCGGGCTGCTCGAGATGCCGCTCGGCGGATCCATCTACGAGCTTTTTGAGAAGGAGTTCTCCACGATGCCGGCCGATGCCGAGGAACTCATCGAAGTGGTGAACGCGACCGACGACGAGGCCGAGCTACTGGCCGTGGAACCTGAGACCCCGCTATTGTCTATCACGAGAACGACATTCGACCAGAATGACGTGCCATTCGAGTTCTCCTGTGACCTGTTTCGTGCGGACCGGACCCGCATCACGGTGCGCACCCCAGGACGCGGACTCAGGGGAAACGCGCGACGTGGCGGCGGCTACGTGGAACTGAGGGGAACTGGATAGTTCGGTGATTCGGCCAGGATGTCCACAGTTGCGTGTTGCGCCAAGTCCGACTTGGCGTCGGGGGCTCCGCATACGAGCTGGCTGGTAGTGCAGCGATCTCCTACCAAGTGGCAGGGGAGGCCCACTCGTCGATGATCCGGGCACCGCCATTTGTGGCGCCTCGGCGGGTGGTTGGGCGTGCGAGTCGGTGCGCGACGCGCGGCCAGACTTGCGGGTTCAGGCTGGCAACGCAACACCTCGGCTGGCGCTTGGGATCGTGTCTTGAAGCCAAGTGTTTGTCGAGGAAGTCTGTTGAGTTCCTCGACTTTCAGTCCTCGTAGACTTTGCGGGCACCACATACAAAGCCATCTACCTGGCAGCGCAGCACCAACCAGTTCGGTTCGAAACTCCCAAGGAGATTCCCGTGGCAGTCCAGCTCTCCCATGTCAGCACCACCAGCCACCCACTGGAGCCCTTGAGTGCGGAGGAGATCGGCCGAGCATCGGCCATCCTCCGTAAGCAACGGGACCTTGGTCCCCAGGTCCGCTTCGTCTCGATCGCGCTCCAGGAGCCGCCCAAGCGTGACGTGCTTGACTACTCCGAGCGCGATACTGAGCTGCCTGAGCGGGCCGCCTTCGTGGTGCTGTACGACCGCGGGCATCGACAGACGGTCGAGGCAGTCGTGTCCCTCTCCTCCGGCGTCGTGACTTCCTGGCAGGTCATCGAAGGTGTCCAGCCCAGCGTGATGCTAGAGGAGTTCTTCAGCACCGAGGCGATCACCCGGGCCGACCCGCGATGGCAGGAGGCGATGCGGCGGCGCGGCGTAACTGACTACGCCCTGGCAATGATCGACCCCTGGGCCGCCGGCTACGACATCGAGGACCCGCTCGGCCGCCGTCTCATCCGGCCGCTGACCTTCGTCCGCTCCCGAGAGGATGACAACGGCTACGCCCGACCTGTCGAGGGGTTGGTCGTGCTGGTGGACCTGGACCTCATGGAGGTCATCGACGTCCGCGACCACGGCGTCGTGCCCTTTCCAGAGAGGGCCGGCAACTACGCGCCGGAGCTGATGCTCGACGACGACAACCGGCCGGCGCACACCGCGCTCCGCGAGGACGTGCGACCGATCGAGATCACCCAGCCCGAGGGCCCGAGCTTCACCGTCGACGGGCACGCGGTGAGCTGGCAGAAGTGGCGACTGCGGGTGGGCCATACCCCCCGGGAGGGGCTCGTCCTGCACCAGATCGGGTACGCGGACCGGGGACGGCTGCGCCCGGTCGTCTACCGGGCGTCGCTCTCGGAGATGTACATCCCCTATGGCGACCCAGCTCCGACGCACCGCATCAAGAACGTCTTCGACGAGGGCGAGTACGGGGTCGGGGTGCTTCTGAACCCGCTGCAGCTGGGCTGCGACTGCCTGGGCGAGATCCACTACTTCGACGTCGTCGTCAACGACCAGGACGGGCAGCCGCGCACCATCCCGAACGCCATCTGCATGCACGAGGAGGACTTCGGCGTCGGCTGGAAGCACACCGACTTCCGGACTGAGAAGGTCGAGGTCCGCCGCTCTCGCCGACTGGTGATCTCCTGCTTCGCCACGGTCGGCAACTACGAGTACGGCTTCTTTTGGTACCTCTACACCGATGGCTCCATCCAGTTCGAGGTCAAGCTGTCCGGCGTCATCTCCACCGGCGCCATCCCGGTCGGTGAGCAGCCACGCTTTGGCAACTTGGTGGCGCCCGGCCTCTACGGCCCCAACCACCAACACTTCTTCAATGTCCGCCTTGACATGCAGGTCGACGGCGAGCGCAACTCCGTCTACGAGGTCGACGCCGTCGCCCTGCCGCCCGGCCCCGACAATCCCTACGGCAACGCCTGGGTGGCGCAGAAGACTTTGCTGGCCCGGGAGAGCGAGGCCCAGCGGCTGATCGACCCCTTCGTCGGCCGGACCTGGCAGATCGTCAACCCCTCCGCCCTCAACGAGCTCGGTCAACCTGCTGGATACAAGCTCATGCCCGGTGAGAACGTCCTCCCGCTGCAGCGGGAGGGCTCGCAGGCTTGGGACCGTGCGCAATTCGCCTACAAGCATCTCTGGGTGACGGCGTATCAGGCTGACCAGATGTATGGCGCCGGCGACTACCCCAACCAGAACAACGAGCCGGGTGGCCTGCCGGAGTTCGTCAAGGCCGACCGTTCCCTCGACGACCAGGACGTCGTCGTCTGGTACTCCTTCGGCGCCCACCACGTAGTCCGCCCGGAGGACTGGCCTGTCATGCCGGTCAGCTATGCCGGGTTCCACCTCAAGCCGGTCGGCTTCTTCGACGGCAATCCCGCGCTGGACATGCCCCGCTCGACCCCCGCCTGCCACACTGGCGGCGAACAGGTCGGCGAGGGTGCCCGCGAGCAGCTCGCGGAGTGACCGCCTCCAACACTGATTGTCTTGTACGCCGGTAGGCGGCGCGTCGCTGTCTTACCTAGCGACGGCGGCAACAGCAGGCCCTGATCCGGGGTGAACGCCCGAAACGTCTGGTCAACGGGGCCCTTCGGCCAGACCGGAATGCTCGTAGCCTCCCTCCCCGACTCGACCTCGAACAAACCCTGGACCCCGTGATCGCTTGGCACGACACATGATCCCGTAAACCTCGGTCGCCTACCGAAGCACCCCACCTGGCGTGTTACCGACCCAGGCCACTACCGGCTCGTGTGACCCTGTCACCTTGCGCTGCGACTGACCACTCCCGCCGCTCCTGGTCCGATGGTTCTGAGATCCGGGCCGCGGTTTAGCCTCGGCCTGCGACGTGGAGTTTCCGCAAGCTCGAGCCGTCCGACCGATAACTATCGGTACACGGCGAGCCGGGTGAGGACTTCCCAAGCGATCACGCCCTCGACGTGGTCGCGGAAGCTTGATCCTCAAGCGGGGCCGCGGGAGCGCTTGCTAAACCTGCGGCGAGACCGAGATGGACGGACCAATCGTGTTCGTTGGTCCTCCAGGTGCGAGCCGCATCCCCACGGTGTTCCTGGACTGAGCACTGGGTTCGGGCCGCGAGGTCCAGCAGACGCATCTCGATCTCTCGCAACGCCCGGAACCAGTCCACGGCGCCGGTGGGGGATCCGTGGTCGGAGAACGACATTCGTTCGTGATCACGCAGGGCGGACAGTGCCTCGACCATCCCGTGGTGCCGGTACCAGCATGGCGGGATCACCCGGACCTCGATGGCGAAGCGGTCGACGAGCGGCTCGACCCAC
>JAYSQH010000204.1:0-3764 GCA_043721655.1 Phycicoccus sp.
ACGGGTCTGATCGTCTCGATCGGTATCACCGCCGACTCGTTCATCATCTACTTCGAACGAGTCCGTGACGAGGTTCGCGATGGGCGGGCACTCGGGGCAGCCGTCGAGACCGGTTGGGTCCGGGGGCGGCGGACCATTCTGATCTCGGACGCCGTCAACTTCCTCGCCGCAGTCGTCCTGTACGTGTTGGCAGCCAGCAATGTGCGCGGCTTCGCGTTCACGCTCATGCTGACCACCATCGTCGACATCGCCGTGGTGATGCTGTTCACCCATCCGCTTCTCTCGATTCTCGCCAACACCAAGTTCTTCGGTGAGGGTCACAGGTGGTCCGGGCTCGACCCGGAGCGTCTGGGGGCCAGGACGGTCACCTATGCCGGTCGCGGTCGAGTCACCATTGCCGCGCAGCGTGCCGCCGCGGCCGAGGGGAACCAGTCATGAGCAGCTTCGCCAACTTCGGCAACGACCTCTACACCGGCAAGCGGTCGTTCGACATTGTCGGTCGCCAGAAGACCTGGTATGCCGTCTCGCTGGTGCTGCTCATCCTGGCCAGCGTCGGTCTGTTCGGAGTCCACCTGAACGTCGGCCTTGAGTTCAAGGGAGGCTCGGAGTTCCGGGTCTCGTCGGTGACCAACTTGAACAACTACGAGGCCCGAGGCAAGACCGCCGTGGGCACGCTCGACGCTGGCTCCGATGTCGTCGTCACCCTGTTGAGCAGCACCGACACGGTCCGGATCCAGACCGCCAGGTTCGACAACGCGCTGACCGACAAGGTGAAGTCGGCCCTCGCGAGCGAGTTCAAGGTCACCGAGAACAAGATCACCGCCTCCACGATCGGAGCGTCCTGGGGCGCCTCGGTCAGCCAGAAGGCCATCACCGCCCTTATCTGGTTCCTAGTCCTGGTCTCGCTGGTCCTGGCGCTGTATTTTCGCACCTGGAAGATGTCGCTCTCGGCTTTGATCGCCCTCGCCCACGACCTCGTCATCACCGTCGGCATCTACGCGCTAGCCGGGTTCGAGGTCACGCCTGCGTCCGTGATTGGGTTCCTGACGATCCTGGGCTACTCGCTCTACGACACCGTTGTGGTCTTCGACAAGGTTCGGGAGAACACCCTTCTGGCAGCCGGAAGTGGTCGACTGTCGTTCTCGCAAGCCGCGAACCAGGCAGTGAACCAGACGCTGGTCCGATCCATCAACACCTCGGTGGTCGCTCTCCTGCCGGTCGCATCGATCCTGTTCATCGGGTTCTTCCTGCTCGGGCCGGGCACGCTGCTCGACCTCAGCCTGGCGTTGTTCGTCGGCATCGCGGTCGGTACCTACTCCTCGATCTTCATCGCCACCCCGGTGCTCGCAGATCTGCGTGAGCGCGAGCCGCTGATGCAACAGCTCAAGAAGCGGGCCGAGCGCTACCAGGCCACCCAGACGCGCCAGGCAGGCAGCACCGCATCTGCCAGCGACTCGCCCGATCATGCCATTCCGGGGGGTGCCGACGTTCAGGACCGGGCCGCTGTCCAGGCCGGCAGCACCAGCTCGGCTACCGGACGCACCGTGCACCCCTACGTGCAGTCCGGGCCACGCAACCAGCCCAAACGCCCGCCGAAGTCGAAGCGCTGATGGGCCGATGACCGGCTCCGGACGGTCACAAGCAGTGCCGACCACTGCTCCGATCGCTGAGGTCATCGCGAGTCGTCTTCGCGACATCCAGGACTTTCCGGTTGCGGGCGTGACGTTCAAAGACTTCACGCCGCTGCTCAGCGACGGCCCGGCCTTCAGGGCAGTCGTGCAGGACATCTCCGGTCGCTATGCCGGCAACGTGGACGTGATCGCCGGCATCGAGGCGCGAGGCTTCATTCTGGGTGCCGCGGTCGCCTACGAGCTCGGCATCGGGTTCGTCCCGGTCCGCAAGGCCGGCAAGCTTCCGGGCCTGACACACAGCGCTGAGTATCAGCTGGAGTACGGCAGCGCTGTGATCGAGGTTCACATGGATGCGTTCATCGCTGGAGCACGGGTCCTGGTGATGGATGACGTCCTGGCCACCGGTGGTACGGCCGAAGCGACCTGTGACCTGGTCGAGCGAGCGGGGGCCACCGTCGCGGCGGTAGAGGTGGTGCTGGAGCTCGGCTTCCTGCACGGCAGGGACAAGCTCGCGGGTCGAGCCGTCCACGCGATGCTCTCGCTCTAGGGCCCATAGACTGAACCCATGAGCGAGGAGGTCGTGGCCGACACCCCGGGCAAGGCCGCGCCGCCCCACGCCACTGCACCCCACGCCACTGCACCACGAGAGACACTGCCGACGGTCACCTCGCCCGAACCTGACCAGCCCACCGTCTCCATCCCCACGTCTTCGCGGGTCCGGGCCAGGTTCGCGCGTTTCGGCGGGCGCACCGCGGCCAACCCAGTGCTCGAGCCCCTGTTACGGAGCGTTCGGGCCACCCATCCGAAGGCTGACCTGGCGATTATCGAACGGGCCTACGCCGTCGCTGAGCAGGCCCACGAAGGCCAGCTGCGCAAGAGTGGCGACCCGTACATCACCCATCCGCTGGCTGTGGCCACGATCCTGGCCGAGCTCGGGATGACCCCGGACACGTTGGCAGCGGCCTTGCTCCACGACACAGTGGAGGACACGGCATACAGCCTCACGGCCCTGACCCGGGACTTCGGCGAAGAGATCGCCATGCTCGTGGACGGCGTGACCAAGCTCGACAAGGTGAGCTACGGCGAGGCGGCCCAGGCCGAGACCGTACGAAAGATGGTCGTGGCCATGGCGCGCGACATCCGCGTCCTGGTGATCAAGCTGGCCGACCGGCTGCACAACGCCCGCACCTGGCGCTACGTCTCAGAGGCCTCAGCCCAGCGGAAAGCCCGTGAGACGCTCGAGATCTATGCCCCGCTGGCCCATCGCCTGGGCATGAACACCATCAAGTGGGAGCTTGAGGACCTGTCCTTCGCGACCCTCTACCCCAAGGTCTATGACGAGATCGTGCGCCTGGTGGCCGAGCGCGCGCCCGCTCGGGAGGAGTACCTCACCGGGGTCCGTGAGCACGTCAAGGCCGACCTCGCTGCCGCCCGGATCAAGGCGGTCGTGACCGGCCGGCCCAAGCACTACTACTCGGTCTACCAGAAGATGATCGTGCGCGGCCGTGACTTCGACGAGATCTATGACCTGGTGGCGCTGCGGGTGCTGGTCGACTCAGTGCGTGACTGTTATGCCGTGCTGGGTGCCCTGCATGCGCGCTGGAACCCTGTCCCCGGGCGTTTCAAGGACTACATCGCGATGCCCAAGTTCAACATGTACCAGTCGCTGCACACGACGGTGATCGGTCCGCTGGGCCGTCCGGTCGAGATCCAGATCCGCACTCACACGATGCACCGGCGTGCGGAATACGGTGTGGCGGCGCACTGGAAGTACAAGGAAGACGCCCCCACCGACTCCTCGGCACCGGCCAAGGCTGCGCGCGGCGGTGACGTCGGGCCGGTGAACGACATGGCCTGGCTGCGTCAGCTGCTCGACTGGCAGCGCGAGACCTCCGACCCGGGCGAGTTCCTGGACTCGTTGCGGTTCGAGATCAGTGCCCGCGAGGTCTACGTCTTCACCCCCACGGGGTCAGTCGTGGCACTGCCGGCCGGGTCGACGTCGGTGGACTTCGCCTATGCCGTGCACACCGAGGTCGGTCACCACTGCATCGGCGGGCGGGTTAACGGGCGGCTGGTTCCGCTCGAGAGTGCGCTCGAGAACGGCGATGTCGTCGAGATCCTGACCTCCAAGGC
>JAYSQH010000205.1:0-1982 GCA_043721655.1 Phycicoccus sp.
GAAGCCATCCAGCGCAGGTCGTTGCAGGTTTTGGTCAGGCTGACGGCCAGGACCTTGGCGGCCCCGCTGAGAGCGACCAGCGCGTCTTGTGCGGACTGCGCCTCGAAATGGTCGACAGCCTCCCGAAACGTGCAGCCGGTGGCCTCACTGAGCTGGGCAATCACGGCTTGGGCGAACCCGGGTGCAGCGTTCATGCCGGTCCCGACGGCGGTCCCTCCCAGCGGCAGCTCGGAGGCGCCGTCGGCGGCCACAAGCAGTCGCTCGCAAGCCAGGTCGACCTGTCGCCGGTAGCCGCCGAACTCCTGGCCGAGGGTGATCGGCACTGCATCCATCAGGTGCGTGCGCCCCGCTTTGACGACGCCGGCGAACGCGCTCTGACGACCCTGCAGAGCAGTGGAGAGGTGCCGCAGCGCCGGGACCAGCAGATCCCGGGTGGTGAGCACTGCAGCGACCCGGATGGCGGTGGGAAAGGTGTCGTTGCTGGACTGTCCGGCGTTGACGTGGTCGTTGGGGTGGACTGCCAGACCTGTTGCGAGGTGAGCGATCCGGGCCACGACCTCGTTCAGGTTCATGTGGGTAGACGTGCCGGAGCCGGTCTGGAAGATGTCGACGGGGAACTGGTTGTCGTGCTGTCCGCGCGCAACCTCGCCCGCGGCTTCGGAGATGGCCTGCGCGACGTCGGGATCCAGCAGCGAGAGATCGGCGTTGACGCGCGCGGCAGCGGCCTTGATCTGCGCGAGTGCATGGATGATCGGCAGGGGCATGGTGAGCCCGGAGATGGGGAAGTTCTGCACCGCCCGAGCCGTCTGGGCACCCCACAAGGCGTCCGCCGGCACCTCGACGTCGCCCATCGAGTCGTGTTCTAGCCTGCTGCCGCCGCCGGAATCCGTCATGACTGCATCATCTCTCAGAGCTTGCGCTGAGTCTTTAGAGCTTTCGCAGCCGGACCCTCTGCACGCTGTGGTCCTCGCCCTTGGACAGCACCAGGTTGGCCCGGCCGCGCGTGGTGACCACGTTGTGGATCAGGTTCGGCCCGTTGATCGAGGACCAGATATCGCTGGCTGTCTCGCGGGCCTGCTCGTCGGTCAGCGCCGCGTAACGGTGGAAGTAGGAGTTCGGGTCCGTGAAGGTGGTCTCGCGCAGGCGGAGGAACCGCTCGACATACCACCGCCTGATGTCCTCGGTTCTGGCGTCGACAAAGACGGAGAAGTCGAAGAAGTCGCTGACCGCCAGGCCGGTACGTCCGTCGGCCCGCACCCTCGGAGCCTGCAGGACGTTGAGTCCTTCGACGATCAGCACGTCCGGGTGGCGCACGACGATCAGCTCGTTCGGGACGATGTCATAGGTGAGGTGCGAATAGACAGGTGCGCTGACCTCTTCCTTGCCGGACTTGACCTCGGCGACGAACCTGAGCAGGGCCCGGCGATCGTAGGACTCGGGAAAACCCTTGCGCTCCAACAGCCCCCGGCGCTCGAGCTCGGCGTTGGGGTGCAGGAAGCCGTCGGTTGTCACGAGCTCGACCCGAGGCGTGCCGGGCCACCGGGCCAGCAGCTCACGCAGGATTCTCGAGGTGGTGGACTTGCCCACCGCCACGGAACCGGCGACGCCGATGACGAACGGGGTCCGCTCAGGGCGCTCGCCGAGGAAGTCGGTCGTAATGCGGTGCAGGCCCGCGGTGGCCGCGACATAGAAGTTGAGCAGCCTCGAGAGCGGTAGATAAACCTGCTCGACCTCGGCGAGGTCGAGACGGTCGCCCGTGCCCTGCAGCCGGGTGACGTCGTCCTCGGTCAGGCTGAGCGGGTGCTGGTCGCGCAGACGAGCCCACGCCGCACGGTCGAGCTCGACGTACGGCGACGGCAGGGCTGAGCCATGGGGGGGTCGCACGCGGCCCATTGTTACCCACGCGCGTTCCAGACGGGGACATGGAGGCCTCACGTTAGGCTGGCGGGCATGTGCGGAATCGTGGGATACGTGGGCCCCAA
>JAYSQH010000206.1:0-5006 GCA_043721655.1 Phycicoccus sp.
GAGAGTCTCGTGCTTGACGCCAAGTGCCCGCACCCGCTCGACGAAGCTCTCGTCGGGAGAGCTGATCTCGGCCAGTGCCAGTGCTGCCTTCGCCTGCTCATCGGTGGCTCCCGCGGCCAGCAGCAGGTCGAGGACCTTGCCCGGGCCGATCTTGTCCAGCTTGTCGACGATCCGCAGCACCAACGTGACGTCGTTAAGCCCCATACCGAGATAGAACCCCTCGGGGATCTTGCGGTTGTTGACCTGGATCCGGAATGGGCCGATCGGCAGCTTGCTGAATGCATCGGCGACCACCAGTGGCAGCTCGGCCTCGTAGTGGGGGGCCAGCTCGCCCACGTCGACGATGTCGATGTCGCACTGGATGAACTCGCGGAATCGCCCCTCCTGGGGACGCTCACCACGCCACACCGGCTGGATCTGGTAACGACGGAACGGGAACGTCAGCTTTCCCGCGTTCTCCAGGACGTATCGCGCGAACGGGACGGTCAGGTCGAAGTGCAGGCCAAGCCGTGAGCTCGGTGACTTGTCGTCAATGCCCTCCATGCCGGCCGCCAGCCGGCTGATCGCGTAGATCTCCTTGTCGGTGTCTTCGCCCAGGCTGGTCAGCCGCTCGATCGGCTCGACGGCCCTGGTCTGGATCGAGGCGAACCCATGCAGCTCGAACGTCTCGCGAATCACGTCCAGGAAGTGTTGTTCGACGACGCGTTCGCTGGGCAGCCACTCCGGAAAGCCGCTGATCGGCCGGACTTTGCTCATGGCGCCAATCCTTGCAGGTAGGGGTTAGTGGCGCGCTCGCGCTCGATGGTGGTGGCCGGGCCGTGCCCTGGCAACACCAGCGAATCGTCGGAAAGCCTCAGTACGACGTCACGCAGGCTGCGGTTCATCGCCGCGCCGTCGCCGCCGGCAAGGTCCGTGCGTCCGATCGAGCCCGCGAACAGAACGTCTCCCGAGAGCACTGTCGATGTGACGCCGGCCTCTGCGGCGATGCCGTCGGGCACCTCTGGCAGAGTGAAGATCACGGATCCCTCCGTGTGGCCCGGCGCATGCAGGACGCTCAGGTCGAATCCGGCCAGTGCCAGACTCTGGCCGTCGACCAGGGGGACCACATCCGTCGGTTCCTGCCAGGTGGCCTTCTGGCCGAACTGTTGCTCCAGCATGGCAATCAGCTCAGGCCCGACAGCCGACAGAGGGTCCTTGAGCCGGTAGCGGTCCTGTCCGTG
Source organism: Phycicoccus sp. (assembly GCA_043721655.1). Taxonomy (GTDB): domain Bacteria; phylum Actinomycetota; class Actinomycetes; order Actinomycetales; family Dermatophilaceae; genus UBA4719. The sequence goes on from JAYSQH010000206.1 coordinate 1,221, forward strand.
GATGTAGGCGGCAACGGCGGTGGCGCCACAGACAGGTGTCACCGAGTAGACGTGGTCGAAGTGCCCATGGGTGAGCAGCACGGCCGCCGGCCTAAGCCGGTGCTCGAGCAGCACCTCTGCCAGGTGCCCGGTGACGCCCACGCCCGGGTCAACGATGAGGCACTCCTCCCCCGCTTCGGGAGCCAGGACGTAACAGTTCGTGCCGGCGACGGCGGCCGGAAATCCGATGCATAACACGCGCGCGAGCCTAACGTCATGAACTCGTGACCATGCACCCGTGCGAGCCCGGAGTCTGACGCCTCCTAGACTGACCGACGGTCCGGACATATCCCGGTGCCGGTGTCTTCGTCCATTGCAGAAGGAGTGACCACGTGTCGCCGATCGACCGCGACCGAGCGCGCGACAAGCGCCGTTACGAGAAGCACCAGACCAAGCTGGACATGCGTGCAGCCGAGGCCAGACGCAACAAACAGGTCCTCGGCGTCGTCTTGGCCATGTTGCTCGTCATCGGCGGTTTCGTGGGAGTCAGCCTTGCGCTGAACAAGGACGACAAGACCGTGGCGGCCGGTCAGCCGTCGGCCCAGCCCACCGGCCAGCCGACCGAACAGGCCAGCGCGACTGCCACGACTCCAGCAGTGTCGGTCGCCGGGTGTGTCACCCCGCCCAAGGTCCCCACGGACAAACGAACCGGCACCCTGCCCGACAAGTTGACCGCCGCCGGCAAGACGTTCGTGGCGACCGTCACCACGAATTGCGGGGTGATCACGATGGAGCTCGACGGCGCCAAGGCTCCCCAGACAGTGGCCTCGTTCCTTGGCCTGGCCAGGAGCGGCTACTGGGCTGACAGCCCCTGCCATCGCCTCACCACCTCACGCATCTTCGTCCTGCAGTGTGGCGACCCGACAGGGACTGGCGGCGGCACCCCCGGATACGGCTTCGGGGTTGAGAACGCACCGGCTGACTTCACCTTTGGCCCCGGCACGCTGGCGATGGCCCGCACCACGGATCCCCAGAGCAACGGCGGCCAGTTCTTCATCGTCTACATGCAGACCGTGCTCAAAGACCCGGCCGGCTACTCAATCTTCGGCAAGATCACCTCAGGAATAGATATCGTCGACAAGATCGCCGCAGCCGGAGCCACCAAGCCGGACGCCAACGGCAACACCGCGCCGGTGCAGCCGATCAGCATCCTCAAGGTGGATGTCACCGAGAAGAAGGCCTAACAGTGACTGATCTGACTAACCAGACCAACCAGAACGGCTCAGCCATCGACACCTCGGACGAGGTGAAGGAGCAGGAGGAGGCAGCGACCCCCCTGGAGACGGAGCCCGGTGAGATGACGCTGGAGTCGGCTGTCGAGGCGGAGGTCACGCCCGAACCCGAGCCGGCTGTCGAAGCGGAGGTCGCACCTGAGGTCACGCCCGAACCCGAGGTGGTAGTCGCACCTGAGGTCACGCCCGAACCCGAGGTGGTTGTCGAAGCTGCCGTCACGCCCGAACCCGAGGTGGTTGTCGAAGCTGCCGACACGCCCGAACCCGAGGTGGTTGTCGAGGCGGAGGTCGCACCCGCACCCGTTCCGAAGCCGCCGGCCATGAATGTTCCAAGCCCCGCCGCGCTGGCCGCACGACTTCACGGTCACGCTGCGCCGAAACAATCTGAGCACGGTCGGGTGGATGAGTCGGGCACCGTCTTCGTCCGGACCGCCGAAGGTGAACGCGAGGTGGGTTCCTACCCTGGTGCCGGCCACGCTGAGGCGTTGGCCTACTTCACCCGCAAGTATGAAGAGCTGGTTGCCTCTGCCGACCTCCTGCTGCAACGAGTCACGCATACGGATCTGTCGGCCCGAGAGGGTTCTGAGGGTCTGGCCAAGCTGCGCGAACAGACCACCGACGCCCACGTCGTCGGTGACCTTGCCGCGCTGGACGCCCGGCTGGCCGAGATCACCGCAGCAGTCGAGGCGAAGAAGTCCGTTGAGGGAGCAGAGCGCAGCGCGGCTCGCGAGATCGGCAAGACCAAGCGCGAGGAGCTCGTGCTCGAGGCCGAAACCATCGCCGGTCAGCCTGAGAGCAAGATCCAGTGGAAAACCAGTAGCACGCGGATGCGGGCGCTCCTCGACGAGTGGAAGACCCTGCAACGAACCGGACCCAAGCTCGACCGGGAGTCCGAGACCGCACTGTGGCATCGCTTCAGTGCAGCTCGCAACACCTTCGACAAGGCCCGACGGGTTCACTTTGCCCTGCTCGAGGACACCCAGGCTGATGCCAAGACAGCCAAGGAAAAGCTGGCCAAGGAAGCCGAGGCGCTGGCGACGAGCAAGGACTGGGCCCCGACCGCGACAGCCTTCAAACGGCTGATGGACCGCTGGCGCGAGGCCGGCCGTACCTCGCGCAGCGACGACGACGCGTTGTGGGCTCGTTTCAAGACCGCACAGGACAGCTTCTTCCACGCAAAGGACGAGCTCGTGGCGGCTGAGAACGAAGAGTTCAAGGCCAACCTCGCAGTCAAGGAGGCGCTTGTGGCCGAGGCCGAGGCAGTGCTGCCGGTGACCGACGTCGAGGCCGCGAAGGCAACACTTCGAGTCATCCAGGACAAGTGGGAACGGGCCGGCAAGGTCCCGCGTGCCGACATGGAGCGCATCGAGAAGGCCATCCGCCGAGTCGAGCAGGCAGTCCGGGAGCACGACGAAAAGCGTTGGGCCAGCAGCAACCCCGAGGCAGCAGCCCGTGCACAGAGCCTGGTGGACCAGCTCGAGTCGGCGGTCGAAGGCCTGCGCAAGGATCTCGCGAAGGCCGAAGCGTCCGGCAATGCCAAGAAGGTCGCCGAGGCGCGCGCAGATCTCGAGGCACGCGAGCAGTGGCTGGCACAGGCTCGAGCCGGTGTCCAGGAGTTCGGCAGCTAGTCGGACTCCTTTTCGGACGACGTCCCGTCGGACATCGTCGTCTCGCTCGTCTTGCTCGGCCCCTTGCCGCCGGTGATCCGGTAGACGTCAAACACGCCGTCGATCTTGCGTACTGCCTTGATCACATGTTCGAGGTGTCCAGGGTCGCCCATCTCGAAGGTGAACCGCGACAGCGCCACCCGGTCACGCGACGTGTGCACGCTGGCCGACAGGATGTTGACGTGCTGGTCGGACAGGATTCGTGTGACATCCGACAGCAGTCGGCTCCGGTCGAGCGCCTCAACCTGAAGCTGCACCAAGAACACGCTCGCCGCAGATGGGGCCCACGCGACCTCGATCAGCCGGTCGGGTTGCGAGAGCAGGGCTTCGGCGTTGGTGCAGTCCGAGCGGTGCACCGAGACGCCATTACCGCGCGTGACGAAACCGATGATGGGATCGCCAGGAACCGGCGTACAGCACCGCGCCAGCTTGACCCAGACGTCAGCCGCCCCGACGACGACGACACCGGGGTCACCGCTGCGGGGGCGCGGGAGCCGGGAGGAGGGAGTCGTGGCTTCCGCGAGGTCCTCGCTGGCGCCCTCCTCGCCGCCCAGGGACGCGACCAGACGGCCCACCACGTGCTGGGCCGACACGTGGCCCTCGCCCACCGCGGCATACAGACTGGCGATGTCGGGGTAGCGCAGCTCGCTGGCCAGGCTGGTGAGGGTGCCATGGGTCATCAGTCGCTGGAGCGGCAGGCCCTGTTTGCGCATGGCCTTGGCGATCTCGTCCCTGCCGGCTTCGATGGCCTCCTCACGGCGCTCCTTGGAGAACCACTGCCTGATCTTGTTGCGGGCGCGCGGGCTCTTGACGAACGTCAGCCAGTCGCGTGAGGGGCCGGCACCAAC
>JAYSQH010000207.1:0-2959 GCA_043721655.1 Phycicoccus sp.
GATTGGCGCGGATGCCAAGATCGATGAGGCGGGCAGCCTCGGCGAGGCATCCAACAACAACGGGAAAGACGCCGGTAAAGGAGTCGCGCCCGGTGCTTCCAGCTGGACAACGGTCACCTTGGCGCCCGGGCAGTACGAACTGGTCTGCAACCTGCCCAACCACTACAGTGCCGGGATGTACACCCCGCTGACGGTGACCTAAATTCGCGTGACAGTTGTTTCAATGGGGTGGAGTCCATGTCCGAACCGGGCAGTCACCTCTGGGCTCCGGTCCAGTTCCTCTGTACAGCGCTGTCAGGCACCGGCATCCTTTGATCACCAACGCTTTGGAGTGCCGGACCATCACCGCCGACAGCGGATCCCATGCCGGACAGTCACGACGATTCCCCCGTGGTGCCCTAGGTTGCGCGGGTGATCCTTCGCCTTGGGATCGATCCATTGAAGGAAATGGTGTCTATAACCCGTCGGTCGTTCCGTTACCCAGAGGTGTGCCAATCCACCCCGACAACACGGGCCAGGACCACCACGACGACGGCCACGAGGATGGCGGCCCAGCCAATGCCTACCCCGAGCGCGGCCCAGGCGTCGAAGTGGTCGGAGAACGCGGCGTCGACGATGACCTGACCGGGGCCGTAGCCGGGGAGCAGGGTGCCCCAGGTCGGTGGCGTGCCGGTGCCGAACATGGGGTTCTGCACGATGCCGAGGTCGAGCATGGCGGCGAACAGCATGAGGTAGGTGGCACCGAGTCCGCCGAGGACGTCGCCCGCAAGGGCGCCGAGCATCGCGTAGCTGATCGTGGTCAGCAGGTTGCCGACGACGAACGCGATCCACAGCCTCGGCTGGAAGCTCAGGGCTGTGACGGCCAGGGAGACGGTGAGCACCAGCGTGCTGGCTGCACCGAGGACGAGAAGGCGTGGCAGCAGGACCTCGACGGGACGGAACCCGGCCACCACCAGTCGCCGATCTGCCTGCCGGACGGACTGGATCATGAACACGCCGAGCAGCCCGGCCAGGAACGACACCGTGATGGTGGCCATGACCGCGCCGTGGATGTCGCGCATGGTGGTCAGGACGTGGCCGCCGCCGGCTACCACGACCTCGCGGGGCAGGGGTGCGGTGAGGGCGATGGAGCGGGTGACGAAGAAGAACGGCAGGCCGACGAGCAGGACGAGAAGCAGCGGGCGGCGACCCTGTTCGCGGAAGTTCAGTCTCGTGGCGACGGAGATGCGGCTCATCCTCGGCTCCTGGCGCTGTAGGCAAAGGCGGCGAACGAGCTGGACAGCGCAACCGCCACGACGCCGCCGAGCAGGAACCAGTCCGAGGCCGGCGAGGACTGGCCTGAGGCGGCGCTGATGAGCAGGTCGGCGGCCTTGCGACTCACGCTGTAGAACGCCGCGTCTGGGGCCATTCCGGGTCCCGAGAAGACGTCGAGCAGGAACACGAACACCACCGCGAGGGATCCTTCGAGCGGTCCGCTGATCACCGCGCCGATGAGGATCCCGACCGCCAGGAAGATCAGCGAGAAGGCCAGGACTGCGGCAGCAGCGTGCCAGGGATGGACCACGCCTTGGCGGATCAGCAGGGCGACGAACCCGGCGGCGGTGGCGACGACGGCGAGCGCGAGCGAGGCCGTGATCCGTGAGGCGGCCACTCGTCCGGCACCCGCTCCGGCCAGTGCGAGACGCCGGTCGGCGCCGCGGGAGGATGTGGCTTGGAAGAAGCCGAGGCTCCCGGAGACAAAGGCGGCCGCCCAGCCGGCCGCCAGGACTACGAGCAGCCACATCGTCATCTGCCCTCAAAGCATGCCCAACTCGACGCCCGCCCGTGCACGGCAGCGTTTCGATAGGTGATGGCTCAAATGCGATGCAAATGCGCACTCGACGCTGCCGATTCCTTAGCCCGAGACGCCGGTCGGCTGTTTGTAGGGAATACGTACGGAAGCTGTTGTGGATCAGGTCGTTTGCGGGGTCACGGGGTTTGCCGCCCTGCGTCCGAAAATCCATCGCGAAAGCTTCGAAGGTTCGAATCCTTCACCTGCCACCACGTACTCAAAGGGCCCAAGACCAGCGGAAACATCGGTCACGGGCGCTCTTATGTACCCGGCGGGGGTATCCAAACTGACGTGGATGAGCCGGCCACCCAGGCATTCGGCCGCAGCCCTCACCTGCGCAAACGTGTCTTGCGGGTAGGTCGCAGTTGAGTCAGCGAAAGTCCGACTACAGGGCGGCCGTCCCATGTCGCCCGACCTTGGACATCACGGGCGCAGGAGCTTTCGGATCGAAGTTCCGTGCGATAACTTGTGCGATAACTCGTGGCTATTCGGGCGATATCACGGTCACTCGCGGTCAGTCGAGCAACGGGAAAGTAGCTCACCATAATGACAAAACCGCTGGTCAGAGGCAGTCTGACCAGCGGTTCAAGTGGTGGCCAGGGGCGGGGTCGAACCGCCGACCTTCCGATTTTCAGTCGGACGCTCGTACCAACTGAGCTACCTGGCCGTGGCTGCGGGTCGATCGACCTGACCTGCGCAAACGAAGCGCCGGATCGCTCCGGCGTGGTTTGACTATACCGGAACCGGACCAGCCCGCTCGCCTTGGCACGCCCGCCCCGAGGCCGCCCCTCAAGACCGGTCTGGCGCCCGACGATCAAGAGACTCACGGTGCGGAAGGCCCCTCCAGGGAGTTCACGTGGGAGACCTGCTGTGAGTTGGCGGTCGTCCTCGACGTCTGCCACGTGGCCGCTGCGGTGGCGTGGGCTGCCCGACATGCGGACCCAGATCTTCCACGTCAATCGCCTGTGCATGTCCTGCCAGCACTGCGTCCCGAGGCGGCACTGGATGAGCCGGAGCCCTCGCCGTCGCCTGGCGGGCGTTGACCCGCCGTGCGACATACTCGATCGGGTGGACAAGCGCTGGCCCGGTTGGGTCTACGACGATGGCGACGAGCCCGATCCCCGGTTC
>JAYSQH010000208.1:0-1677 GCA_043721655.1 Phycicoccus sp.
GCCCAGGTGGCCACGAACAGACCCACGATCCAGTAGCCCACGCTGTTGAGGCTGACCGAGCCGATCGTGGCCAGGAGCCCGGTGGTGATGTTGAGCTTCTGGGTGAGGATCGAGATGATCTGGACGCCCCCGATCAGCAGGGCGACGGCGACGGACAGCGCCGTGATGGTGATGTTGTAGTAGATCTTGCGGACCGGTTTGGAGAACGCCCAGCCATAGGCGACGTTCATGAACGAGCCGTCGATGGTGTCCAGCAGCGACATGCCGGCCGCAAACAGGATCGGCAGCGTCAGGATCGCCCACCACGGCAGGCTCGCCGCAGCCGCACCGCCGGCGACCACCAGCAGCCCGACCTCGGTGACAGTGTCGAAACCGAGGCCGAACAGCAGCCCGACGGGATACATATGCCACGGCTTGCTGACCGTCCTGGTGACCTTGCCCAGGATCCGGTTGACGAATCCGCGTTTGTCGAGCTGCGTGTCGAGAGCTGACTCGTCATAGTGGCCGTGGCGCATCCCCCGGAAGACCTTCAGGATGCCGATCAGGGCCGCGAGGTTGATCAAGCCGATAAAGATCAGGAAGACGCCCGAGACCGAGGTGCCCCACAGGCTTGTGCTGCGCTGGAGGGCGGACCGGTCGTCGCCGAGCTGCCCGGCCAATGCGCGGACGCCGAACGCCAGCAGCGTCACCATGACGAAGACGACCGAGCTGTGCCCGAGGCTGAACCAGAAACCGACGCTGAGCGGCCGTTCGCCCTTGCCCATCAGCTTGCGGGTGGTGTTGTCGATGGCTGCGATGTGATCGGCGTCGAAGGCGTGCCTCATGCCCAGCGTGTATGCCGTGATGCCAAGCCCCGCTCCCACGAGCTGCCCGCCGACCGTGTAGCCACGAGGTGCCACGAACCCGATCAGCACACCCCAGCCGACGACATGCAGCAGGAGGATGAAGCCCCCCATGCCCAACAGGCTGCGGCGTTCGCCACTGGTCAGTGAGGGTCGTGGCCCGCTAGAGATTGATCGCCGTTCGTCGCAGTCGTCTGAGATCTGGGCGGCGGACGTCATGCCCCAACGTTATGGACCGCACCGGCCTTGTTGCAAGTCATTCGCAATAAGGAACTCGAGCATCCAGACAATTTTCGGCTCATCGGGGCGTGCTGCTCGTGCTGCCACGATCGTGGACGCGCCCGACGTTGGTTCGCGACCCCTGTGTAGATTGCGGCTCGGAAGTGTTGTGCAACTCATACGATTCGGGAGTTCCAGTGCGCATTGGTGTGCCCAAAGAGACGCGGCCGGGTGAGACCCGGGTTGCCGCCACGCCCAAGACCGTCGCGCAGCTGATTGCCCTCGGCCACGAAGTGCACCTGGAGTCAGGTGCAGGCGTCCTGGCCAGTTTCACGGACCATGCCTATCAGGAGGCCGGTGCCTCGATCACCCCCACCGATGAGGTCTGGGCCTCCGACTTCGTCGTGAAGATCAACCCGCCCTCCGATACCGAGATCGCGAAGCTCCGGTCCGGTGCCATGCTGGCCAGCCTTCTGGCCCCGGCGCTGTCCCCCGAGCTGCTCGACAAGCTCACCGCCCAGGGCGTCACGGCGCTCGCGATGGACGCGGTCCCGCGCATCTCGCGGGCACAGGCGCTCGACGTTCTCAGCTCGATGGCCAATATCGCCGGATACCG
>JAYSQH010000209.1:0-4504 GCA_043721655.1 Phycicoccus sp.
CAGTTCTCGGGTCAGGGAAGCATGTTCCAGAATCCCTTCGCCAACCCTGACCCACGGGCTGCGATCGAGACAGCGTCCGTCTGGTTCACGGCATACCCCATTTCGGTGATGGGCCGACCAGGGCGATCGTTCCTCGCCACGCTCGGCGACCTTGAACTGTGGAAAACGTTCCAGCGCATAGGAATACAGGGGCTCCACACCGGTCCGGTCAAACGAGCAGGCGGTATCCGCGGGTGGTCACCGACCCCGAGCGTCGATGGGCACTTCGACCGGATCAGCACCCAGATCGACCCTGCGTTCGGAACCGAGGCCGAGTTCCGGACCATGTGCGAGGTGGCGGGCGAGCACGGCGGCACCATCATCGACGACATCGTCCCGGGCCACACCGGCAAGGGCGCCGACTTCCGGCTGGCCGAGATGAAGGTGGCGGACTATCCCGGCATCTACCACATGGTCGAGATCGAGCCAGCCGACTGGCGGCTCCTGCCAGAGGTACCCGCGGGCCGTGACGCGACCAACATCGACCTGGACACCGAGGACGAGCTGGACAAGAGCGGCTACATCATCGGCAAGCTGAAACGGGTGATCTTCCACCAGCCAGGGGTGAAGGAGACGAACTGGAGCGCCACCGCGCCGGTTGTCGGTCCCGACGGCGTTGAGCGCCGATGGGTGTACTTGCACTATTTCAAGATGGGGCAGCCGTCCATCAACTGGCTCGATCCGACATTCGCCGGCATGCGCATGGTGATCGGCGACGCGCTGCACTCACTCAGCGACCTCGGGTCGGGTGCCCTGCGCCTCGACGCCAACGGCTTCCTGGGCGTGGAGAAGAGCGTTCTCGGACTGCCTGCCTGGTCCGAGGGCCACCCCCTCTCGGATGCGGCGAACCAGCTGATCGCGAGCATGGTCCGCAAGGTCGGCTGCTTCACCTTCCAGGAGCTGAACCTGACGATCGACGACATCAAGGTCACCTCAGAGGCAGGCGCCGACCTGTCCTACGACTTCATCAACCGCCCGGCCTATCAGCATGCGCTGGCTATGGCAGACACCGAGTTCCTGCGGCTCACGCTGAACGAGTCCCTCACGCTCGGGGTCGACCCTGTCCAGCTGGTACATGCCTTGCAGAACCATGACGAGCTGACCTACGAGCTGGTCCACTTCACGACGTTGCACGAGCATGACCTGTACTCGTACCACGGTGAGGAGATCAAGGGCGGAGATCTCGCGGACCTGATTCGCCAAGACCTCTGCGACCGACTCACCGGCGAGTCCGCGCCATACAACCAGATCTTCTCCACGAACGGAATCGCATCGACGACGGGCACGGTGATCGCTGCCGCCCTTGGATACACCCGGATCGACGACCTCACCGATGAGCAGATACACAAGATCAGGCAGGCCCACCTTCTGCTGGTCATGTTCAATGCCCTGCAGCCAGGCGTCTTCTCGCTGTCGGGCTGGGACCTGCTCGGCATGCTGACTATCGACCCGCAGGAGATCACCTCACTCCTGGCGACGGGTGACACCCGATGGATCAACCGATCCGCCTACGACCTCATGGGATTCCAACCAGTGACGGCCACGTCGGCGTCAGGGATGCCCAGGGCCGTCAGCATGTACGGGCCTCTCCCCCAACAGCTCAAGGACCCGAGCTCGTTCGTCTCCCAGCTTCAACACATCCTTGAGCTGCGCAAGCGCTACGGCATTGCCACGAGCAGGCAGATCGACGTGCCGGACGTGTCAAACAAGGCGATGCTCGTGATGGTTCACGCGCTCATCCATCCCGGCCAGCACCAGGTCACCGTGCTGAACTTCTCAGCAGACCCGATCGTGGGAACCATCAGCTCGGCGCATCTGTCTCCTGGCTCAACGGTTCTCGACATGTTCACGGACCTGGTCATCGGTGAGGTGGACGACCTGCACAGCTTCCAGATCACTCTTGAAGGACACCAAGGCAAGTCGCTGTTGGTTGCCGAGGGAGCGACGTCGTTAGCAGAGGACGAGACGACACCAGACTCATCGAGGTGAGACCCGGCGGCGTGACGAATCGCCCATCAGACCCACACAAGGCGGCATACGGCTGTTTCGCCGAGGGTGGCGGCAGTTAGCCTCTTGCCCATGGACCAGTCGCCGGACACCAACGCAGCCATCTGGAAATCCGAAGACGCCGTCCAGAACTGGACGGAGGGGGCGGACGAGCGTGAGCGAAAACGCGCGGCACACTGGCGGCTCATGGGTGAACTCCTTCCCTTTGGCGAGCAGGAAGCCTTCACGTTCCTGGATCTGGGAGCAGGCACCGGCAACGCGGCGGGTGAGATCCTCAGCCAGTATCCGCGGAGCACCGCCATCCTCGCCGACTTCTCAGCGCTGATGATCGGCGCAGGCGAGCAAGTGATGCAGCCGTTCGCGGGGCGCTTGCAGTACGTCGAGTTCGACATGTCGACGGGCGACTGGCCTGCGGCGATTCCGACCACGCTCGACGCGGTGGTGACTTCGATGTGCATCCACCACATGCCCGACCACCGCAAACAGGGTCTGTTCGCCGAGATCTTGGAGCACCTCGCCCCGGGGGGCTGGTACCTCAACTACGACCCGGTGACCTCCGCGGATCCCGTAGTGGAAGCCACCTGGGAGCGAGTGAACGATCGCCATGACCCCGACCTGGCGAGCAAGCGCCTCCATCGCACGACCCAGGAACAGTCCCGGTACGAGAATCACGTCCGTTTCATGATCCCGCTTGAACAACAGCTGGGCTATCTGCGGTCTGCTGGTTTCCAAGGGATCGACGTCTACTGGAAGCAGTTGGAGAACGTGATTTACGGAGGCTTCAGACCGGCCTGAGATCCGCCGCCACAATGCTCCCTTGCTGGCTGTGGGTCGTGTCAAGGGTCGGTGGGGCATGAGTTATCGGCTCCGGTGTCGTTCAGTCACGACGTGCGGGGACGGAAGCCGAGTTTCGCCTGGGTGCCGCAGCGCCGTTCCGTGATGTCGACCCGGACAGCCTCCGGCCTGGCCTGCGGTGAATGATTCTCACGTGAGCTCCATCGGACGCAGCCTGCTGACCGGTCGCCTCGTGACGGCGCGTGCCGTCATCCCAGACGGAGCTTTGGTGGTCGACGGCGACCGCATTGCCTTTGCCGGCAAGGCTTCCGAGATTCCGCAGCAGTGGAAAGACGTGAAGCCTCCCACCGGCTGGACCGGACGGCACACCTTGTTGCCGCGACTGGTGGCGCCCAGAATCCCTTAGCCCTGTGCGACGTTGACGTTGGCTTGGTGGAGGCCCTGGCCGAGGCAGCCGCGGCGGCCGGCGCACCCGGAGCGCTGGCCCGGATGACCTTCGCGCCAGAACGTCCCGGCGCGCTCGGCCTTCCAGCGCTGCTGGGCTCTCACGGCGTCGTGGTGAAGCGGTCCTGGAGGTGATCGCTGATGGTGTCCATCTGGCTCCAGCTACGGTGCGCATGCTTTTCGATCTCGTTGGTGCGCAACGGATCTGCCTCATCACCGACGCCATGGCCGCCAGTGGGATGCCCGACGGCACCTACACCCTCGGCGGCCAGGACGTCATCGTCTCGGAGCGCACCGCCCGACCTCTCGAGGATGACTCGATCGCCGGCGGGGTGGCCACGATGCTCGACGTCGTCCGCTGGTGCGTGCAGTCTGCTGGCATCCCGTTGCTCGCCGCCGTCACCGCGGCCTCGTTCACACCCAGCCAGGCTCTCGCGCTGGCCGGGATCGGCAGCCTGCAGGCGGGCAACCTGGCTGACGTCGTGGTCGCCGACGACGACCTCTTACTACATGCCGTGCTTCGTCGCGGCGCATGGCTCACCATCAACGTGTGAGCCCCGTTTACGGCCCGATCGGGGGTCAGCGCCAGGAGTGCTGTGGGTCGAATCCCAGGACTCGGCGTGCTTTGTCGATCGACAGCAGCGTGTCGTGCTCGCCGAGGTCGCGGGTCACCGGTACGTCAGGGAAGACCTCAGCGACCAGCTCGGCGTTGGACCGTGACATGACCGTGTCGGCCGCCGCGATGATGAAGCGGTCGAAGCCCGTGGTGTCGAGCTCGAGGGCCCCGAGTACGGCCTGGGCCCCATCCCTGCCGTCGATGTAGCCCCAGAGGTTCCACTTGCGCATGCTCGCATCCGCGTCGTACCCCGGAAACTTCGCATAGTCCTCGGGGTCCATCACATTGGAGAAGCGCAGCGCGATGATCTTCAGGGTCGGGTCCCAGCGGACCAGCTCGATGGCCATCTGCTCCTCGAGGTGCTTCACCAGCGAGTACATGCTCTCCGGGCGGGCCGGGTAGTCCTCGTCGACGGGGATATAGGGCGGCGGCACGTCGAACGGAAGCCCCAGAACCGTCTCGCTCGATGCGTAGACGATGTTGCGGATGCCGGCCCGCCGCGCGGCCTGGAACACGTTGAACGTACTGAGGATGTTGTTGTAGAACGTCGCGACGTCGCTCAGAATCCCAGGAGCCGGTATGGCGGCCAGATGCACGATCGCG
>JAYSQH010000210.1:0-3605 GCA_043721655.1 Phycicoccus sp.
CCAACGACCCGCTCAACCTGCTCGCCGTCGACGGTCCGACCAACCAGCGCAAGGGTGACGGCGACGCCGCGACGTGGCTACCACCCAACAAGCCTTATCGCTGTTCGTATGCCGCGCGGCAGGTCGCGGTGAAAACGAGATACAGGCTCTGGGTCACCGGCGCGGAGCGTGACGCTCTTGCGCGAATCCTGGCGACGTGTCCATCGCAGCCACTGCCAGCCGTCGCCGCGTTTGTCCTCGGGGGTGGACCCGAGTAGCAGGCAGGTTTTGCCGCCTGGGCAGGTGTCATGAATCCGGAACCTGTAGCGCCGCGATCGTCACGACGAGCAGCGCTCAGTCCTGCGGCGTTCGGTCCTACGGCGTGGCCGGATTGCCTGTATGCACCGTCGGCATCGGCAGGTCGATGAGGTTCTCGGGGAAATGACACGCCACGCGGTGCCCCGGCGCCAGCTCGGCGAGCAGCGGCTCGACCGTGCTGCAGATCTCTTTGGCCTTCCAACAACGGGTGTGGAAGCGACAGGCCGCCGGCGGGTTGATCGGGGAGGGGACGTCGCCCTCGAGCCGGATGCGGTCACGTTGGGTGCGCCGTCCGGTATCGGGGATTGGCACGGCGGACATCAGGGCCACGGTGTAGGGGTGCATCGGGCGCTCGTACAGCGGGGTGCGGTCCGCGATCTCGACCATCTTGCCGAGATACATGACCGCGACCCGGTCGGAGATGTGCCGGACGACCGACAGGTCGTGGGCGATCGTGACGTAGGTCAGGCCGAGCTCGTCCTGCAGGTCCTCGAGCAGGTTGATCACCTGTGCCTGGATCGACACGTCGAGCGCCGAGACCGGCTCGTCGGCGACGATCAGCTTTGGTTTGAGCGCCAGTGCGCGGGCGATGCCGATGCGTTGACGCTGGCCGCCGGAGAACTCGTGCGGGTAGCGGTTGTAGTGCTCCGGGCTGAGCCCCACCAGCTCGAGCAGCTCCTGGACCGTCTTCTTGGTGCCGTGCTCGGTCTTGATGTTCTGGAGGCGGAAGGGTGCCCCCACGATGGTTCCGACCGTATGGCGCGGGTTCAGTGAGCCGTACGGGTCCTGGAAGATCATCTGGACGTCGCGACGCAACGGGCGCATCTTGCCCGCGGAGATGTGCGTGATGTCCCGGCCCTCGAACAGGATCCTGCCAGCGGTGGGCTCGAGCAGTCGGGTCAGCATGCGACCCGTGGTGGTCTTGCCACACCCGGACTCGCCCACCAGCGAGAGGGTCTCGCCCTTGCGTACGGTGAAGCTCATTCCGTCGACCGCCTGGACGGCGCCGACCTGGCGTTGAAGCAGACCACGCCGGATCGGGAAGTGCTTCTGCAGGTCGGTGACGACCAGGATGTCCTCGCTCTCGCCGGAGGCGTGGGACTGCGAGGTGGCGGCATCGGCCGGTGCTGGGCTCACGATCTGGCTCCGTTGGTGGATGCCGCGCTCACGTTTTGATACATCGCGGTCCTCACAGGGTCGGCTTGATGTCGTTCTCCCAGACCCGCTGGCGGTCCTGGGCAGGGAGGTGGCAGGCGAGGAAGTGACGAGGGGAGATCTCAACGAACTCCGGGCGCTCGGTCTCGCAGGCACCGCCGTTGAGCTCGGCATAGATGCACCGCGGGTGGAACGGACAGCCACTCGGGACATTGATCAGGCTGGGCGGGGTGCCCTGGATGGGCTTCAGCCGCTCGGTGCGCTCGCGGTCCAGCCGCGGCATCGAGCCCAACAGCCCCCACGTGTAGGGGTGCTGGGGGGCGGTGAAGATCTCATGTGCCGTGGCGTACTCGACGCCGCGACCGGCATACATCACCAGAATGTCGTCGGCGAGCTCGGCGACCACGCCGAGGTCGTGGGTGATGATGATGACCGCCGAGTTGAACTCCTTCTGCAGGTCGCGGATCAGGTCAAGGATCTGCGCCTGGACCGTCACATCAAGCGCGGTCGTGGGCTCGTCAGCGATGAGCAGCTCGGGGTCACACGAGAGGGCCATGGCGATCATCGCGCGCTGGCGCATGCCGCCGGAGAACTGGTGCGGGTACTCATCAACTCTCGAGCCCGGCTGCGGAATCCCCACCCGGCCGAGCATGTCGATCGCATGCTTGCGCGCCACTTGCCTCGAGACCTTGTTGTGCACGCGGTAGGCCTCGATGATCTGGTGGCCCACCGTGTAGAAGGGATGCATGGCCGAGAGCGGATCCTGGAAGATCATGGCCATGTTCTTGCCACGGAGCCTGCGGATGTGCTCCCTGGAGGCGTCGATCAGGTTGTCCCCCTGGAGCACGACCCGACCGGAGATCTTGGCGGTTCCTGGCGGGTGAAGACCCATGATCGAAAGGCTCGTGACGCTCTTGCCGGACCCTGACTCGCCCACGATTCCCAGAGTCTCACCGCGCTCGAGGTTGAAGCTCAGCCCGTCCACCGACTTGACCACGCCGTCGTCGGTCGGGAAGTGCACCCGCAGGTCCTTGACCTGGAGGAACCCGATGACCCCGGGCCGGGCGGCGGGGTCCCCGGCCGGCTGGGACGCGTGGGCAGTCACTGAGTCCGCACTCTCGGGTCGACGACTGCGTAGAGGAGATCTACGACCAGGTTGGCCATCACGATGAAGAATGCCGCCAACAGCGTCACACCCATGATCTTGGGCATGTCCTGGGACACGATGCCGTCGACGGCGTACTTCCCGAGTCCGTTCAGGGAGAATGTCTTCTCGGTCAGAACCGCGCCACCCAGCAACAGGCCGACGTCAAGGCCGAAGATCGTGAGGATGGGCGTCAAAGCGGCTCGCAGCCCGTGCTGGACGACGACGTTCCGCTCGCGGAGGCCTTTGGCTCTGGCGGTCCTGATGTAGTCCTCGTGCATGGTCTCGAGCATGCCCGCGCGGGTCAGCCGGGCGTACTGCGCCGAGAAGAGGAAGGAAAGCGTGATCCACGGAAGGATCATGGAGTATGCCCACTCCGCAGGGTTCTGCGTGAATGGGACGAACTGGCCTCCGGGGGCGGTCCAGCCCAGCGTGTAGCTGAAGAAGGCCAGTGAAACCAGACCAGTGAAGAAGATGGGCAGGGACACACCTGCCAGCGCGACGCCCATCGCTGCGCGGTCGAAGATGGTCCCTCGGCGTAATGCTGACAGCACACCGGTCGATACTCCGGCGAGGAGCCAGAGGATCGAGGCGCCGACTGCGAGCGAGGCGGTCACGGGTGCGCGGTCCAGCAGGTCGGGCCAGACGGGCTGCCTGGTGATGAACGAGTATCCGAGGCACGGCGCGGGGCACCTCTCGACGCCGGCTCCGTAGTCGTACTCGGCGCCAAGGACGATTCCCTTCGCCCAGTTCGCGTACTGGACGGTCATGGGGTCGTAGAAACCGAGCCGCTGGGCAGTCAGGTGGACCGTCTCCGCCGTGGCGGCACGACCGACGTACCTCGTGGCGAGGGTCTCGGGCGTACCCCCGGCGATCCGAGGTACGACGAAGAAGATTGAGAAGGTGATGACGCTCACTACGAAGAGCAGTCCCACCGATGCCAGCAGCCGTCGGATGATGTATGTGATCACAGTTGCTGGCCTCGGTGGCCGGGCCCGGGGGGGGCAGC
>JAYSQH010000211.1:0-11143 GCA_043721655.1 Phycicoccus sp.
CCCAACCCGCCATCAAGAGCCCGAGAATCCCGACCGAGCTGGCCGCCAGGACGAACAGGGCGCTGGCGCCGACATCTGCCCCGACCACTGTCGCGGAGAGCGGGATGACGCTGAGAGCCACGAGGTAGGGCACCAGGGCCACCGCAGGCGCGAGCTTGAACACCCAGCGGTCAGCCGCCCGCGGCGTGATGTCCTCTTTCTGGATGAACTTGGCCGCGTCGGCGACCAGCTGCGCCCAGCCGTGGTACCCGCCGGCATACATCGGGCCGAGGCGACCCTGTAAGTGCGCCATCACCTTGTGCTCGGTCTGACCCACCAGCAACGGCAGCACCAGGAACACGATCAGCACGCTCAGCGAGCGCAGCACCACCTCGAGCAGCGGATTCAACGCGGTCCCCAGGTGATGTCGGGCACGCCTGGTGCCGTGATCTTGCGCCGGCCAGGCTTGTCGGTCTGCGGGCCGACGTGCGGCTGACCGCTTCCCTTCGGGCCGCCCTCGCCACCGCCTTCTCCTGGCTCCTTGGCGCCGGGCCACGCCTTGCTCGCGCGGGACGCCAGGACGAAGGACTTGCGCAACGGAGTGCCGTCGAAACCCTCGGGAAGCAGCAGCGGTCGCAGGCCCAGGCCCGTCCCGTCGTCGAACCCCTCGAACTCGACGCCGAACATCTCGTAGGTCTCTCGCTCGTGCCACGCCGCGCCGGGCCACAGGCTGGTGGCACTGGGAGCGGACGTGCCGCTGGGCACCCTGGTGCGGACGAGGACCCGAGCCAGCGCGCCTCGCCCGGTTGAGCTGTTCATGAGATGGCAGACGAGGTCGAAGCCGGGGTTCTCCTCAACGTCGGTCTGGTCCACGGCGGTCAGCCAGTCGAAGAAGTCGAACCCCTCAGCGCGCGCTTCCGTCAGTGCCGCGGTCCACTCCTCGAGAGCTACGTCGCGGCAGGGAGTCTCGATCATGACGCCACACCAGCAGTATCGCGACCGGATACGTCTGGCTTGGACAGCAGGGGGCGCGTCACCTCGCCGGCAGCGGCATGCCGGGACCCGGCATACTTCGCACGAATTGCCTTATTGGACAGCGTTTCTGAGGCGATCTTCTCCTGTAGTTTGACAATGCCCTGCAACAGAGCCTCCGGACGCGGCGGGCAACCCGGCACATAGACATCGACCGGGATCAGCTGGTCGACGCCCTTGGTCACGCAGTACGAGTCCCAGTAGGGGCCCCCGCTGTTGGCGCAGGCCCCGAACGAGATGACGTACTTGGGCTCGGGCATCTGGTCATAGAGCCTGCGGATGGCCGGGGCCATCTTGTCCGTAACCGTGCCCGAAACGATCATCAGGTCTGCCTGGCGCGGGCCGGGAGCGAAGGGGATGACGCCGAGTCGGATGAAGTCGTGGCGCGCCATGGAGGCGGAGATGAACTCGATGGCGCAGCAGGCCAGCCCGAAGTTGAACACCCAGAGGCTGTAACGCCGGCCCCAGTTGAGGACGAGCTTGATCGGGCGTGGCGCGTCGTCGTTGACGGCTCCGATGCGGGGCATGGGAAGATCGACGGTCATCAGAGCCACCTCAGCAGGCCGCGTCGCGCTGCATGGGCCAAGCCGACCAGGACGATGCCGATGAAGATGCCCATCTCGGCCAGGGACGCCACACCGAGGTCGGCGCTGCGGATCACCGTGGCCCACGGGAAGAGGTAGACCGCGTCGACCGCGAAGATCACGTAGAGGAACGCGTAGAGGAAGTAGCGCACGTTGGTCTGCGCCCAGCCCTCACCCACCGGGTCGACGCCACACTCGTAGGTCGTGAGCTTCATGGCCGTGGGCGCCTGTGGTGCCAGCAGCCGACGGACCGCCATGGCCGCGACAAAGACGAGTGCGCCGGCGATGACGACACCGCCGACGGTGAGATACGGGTTCACGGCGGACAGCCTAGCCGCGGCCGTGATCGGTCAATCGAAGTGGGGTCGGCGCAGCCAAGGACCTGCCACGCAGCACGATTCGCACGGCGACTAACATATGGAAGACGTTTCAACGCCCTAGCACATGACAGAAGTTCCAATGCCCAGGGACGTCCTGGGGACAACTCGAAAAGTCTGGTGGGAACGCAAGGAATGAGTATCAAGCCAGTTCAGAGTCTCGACAGCGTAGTCATTCGTTTTGCAGGGGACTCGGGTGACGGGATGCAGCTCACCGGGGACCGTTTCACCTCCGAGACCGCCGCGCTTGGCAACGACCTGTCCACCCTGCCAAACTACCCTGCTGAGATCCGCGCACCCCAGGGCACCATCCTCGGCGTCTCGAGCTTCCAGCTGCACTTCGCGGACCATCACGTCCTGACCCCCGGCGACGCACCGGACGTCCTGGTGGCGATGAACCCGGCCGCGCTCAAGGCGAACCTTGGCGACCTGCCGCGGGGAGCCACGATCATCGTCAACACCGATGAGTTCACCAAGCGCAACCTGGCCAAGGTCGGCTACGCGGAGTCACCGGTCGAGGACGGCAGCCTCGAGAGCTACCACCTGCACCCGCTGCACCTGACCTCCCTGACCGTCGACGCGCTCGCCGACTTCGACTTGTCCCGCAAAGACAAGGAGCGGTCCAAGAACATGTTCGCCCTCGGCCTGCTGTCGTGGCTGTACACCCGCCCGACCGCCGGCACCGAGCAGTTCCTGAAGAACAAGTTCGGATCCAAGCCCGACATCCTCGAGGCCAACCTCGCCGCCCTGCACGCCGGCTTCAACTACGGCGAGACCACCGAAGACTTCGCAGTCACCTACGAGATCGCCCCTGCCACGATGCCAGGCGGCGCCTACCGCAACATCGTCGGCAATACAGCCCTTGCCTATGGCCTGGTCGCCGCGGCGCACCGCAGCGGCTTGCAGCTGGCCCTGGGCGCCTATCCGATCACGCCCGCCACAGACATCCTCCATGTGCTTTCGAAGCTGAAGAGGTTCGGCGTCATCACGATGCAGGTCGAGGACGAGATCGCCGGCGTCGGCACCGCGATCGGAGCCTCGTACGGCGGGGCCCTGGGCGTCACGGCGACGTCCGGTCCGGGTATCGCCCTCAAGTCCGAGGCGATCGGCCTCGCGGTGATGCTCGAGCTGCCTCTGGTCATCGTCGACGTCCAGCGTGGCGGGCCTTCAACCGGCCTGCCGACCAAGACCGAGCAGTCCGACCTGTTGCAGGTGATGTACGGGCGCAACGGTGAGTCCCCTTGCGCGGTCATCGCCCCCCAGTCCCCGGGCGACTGCTTCAACGCCGCCTTCGAAGCGGTTGAGATGGCCACCACCTACCGGACCCCGGTGTTCGTGCTCTCCGATGGCTACCTCGCCAACGGCTCCGAGCCGTGGCTCATCCCAGAGGTTGCCGCTCTTCCGAAGATCGACATTGACTTCACCACCGAGCCCAATGACGTTGATGCCAATGGCGATCCAGTGTTCCACCCGTACCTGCGTGACCCCGAGACCCTCGCTCGCCCCTGGACTCTCCCTGGCACCCCGGGCCTGGAGCACCGCATCGGCGGCATCGAGAAGGCCGACATCACCGGCGACCTTTCCTATGACCCCGACAACCACGACAAGATGGTGCGGCTGCGCCAGGCCAAGATCGACGGCATCGCCAAGAGCCTTCCGGACCTGGAGGTAGACGACCCATCAGGCGAAGCGGACATCCTGATCCTCGGCTGGGGTTCGACCTACGGCCCGATCGCGGAGGCAATCCGCCTGGTGCGCAACGACGGCATCAATGTCGCGCGCGCCCATCTACGCCATCTCAACCCCTTCCCACCCAACCTCGGCGAGGTGCTCGCTCGCTACGAGCGGGTGATCGTGCCCGAGATGAACCTCGGCCAGCTCTCGCTCATGTTGCGCGCCAAGTACCTCGTGGACGTGCAGTCGTACACGCAGGTGCGCGGGCTGCCGTTCACCTCCGTTGAGCTCGCGAGCGTCCTGAGCAAGGCCACAGCCAACCTGAGCGGAGCAACCCGATGACCACCATCGACCTCGGTATGCCGGGTGCTGGCACCCTGGGTGTGCCTCATCTTCACGACGACGATGCCGCACAGACCAAGAAGGACTTCACCAGCGACCAGGAGGTCCGCTGGTGCGCGGGTTGTGGTGACTACTCGATCCTGGCAGCGGTCCAGGGATTCCTGCCCGAGCTCGGGCTCAAGCGCGAGAACATCGTCTTCGTCTCCGGTATCGGATGCTCCTCACGTTTCCCGTTCTACATGGACACCTACGGAGTGCACTCGATCCACGGCCGCGCTCCGGCCATCGCGACCGGTCTCGCGACGGCGCGACAAGACCTGTCAGTGTGGGTCGTCACCGGTGATGGTGACGCGTTGTCCATCGGCGGAAACCACCTGATCCACGCCATGCGGCGCAACGTCAACCTCAAGATCCTGTTGTTCAACAACAGGATCTACGGCCTGACCAAGGGTCAGTACTCCCCCACCTCTGAGTTCGGCAAGGTCACCAAGTCGTCGCCGTACGGCTCGGTCGACGTGCCCTTCAACCCGGTGTCATTGGCCCTTGGCTCTGAGGCCACCTTCGTGGCTCGCACGATGGACACGGATCGCAAGCACCTCACCGGTGTTCTTCGCGCGGCCGCCGAACATCGTGGCACGGCGCTGGTCGAGATCTACCAGAACTGCCCGATCTTCAACGACGGTGCCTATGAGCTGCTCAAGGACCGCGACGAGGCCGAGGCCCGGATCGTCCACCTCGAGGACGGCCAGCCCGTTCGCGTGGGTGCCGACAAGCTGGTGGCACGCGGCGACTCCGGAGAGCTGACGGTAGTGACGGCCGAGGGCGCCGACATGTCGCGGGTCGTCATTCACGACGCCGGCGCCGATGACCCGTCAGGGGCCTTCCAGCTCTCTCGGCTCGACGACCCTTCCATGGCGCACGTGCCGATGGGCATTTTCCGCAACGTCTCACGGCCTACCTACGAAGACCTCGTCCACGCCCAGATTGACGACGTCGTCAACCCCGCCGGTGGCAGCGCCACTGACGCAGACCTCGGGAAGCTTCTCGCGGGTAACGACACCTGGACAGTCGCCGATTGACCGATCTCTCCGCTAGCGACGGACAGGACGCGCGGCGCGGCACGGCATACGGCGCTGGCGCCTATGCGATCTGGGGAGCTTTCCCCCTGTACTTCCACCTGCTCGCACCGGCTGGCGCGTGGGAGATCTTGGCCCACCGCATCCTGTGGACCCTGCTCTTCTGCGCGGCGGTGCTCGCGGTTCGACGCGAGTTCGCATGGAGCCGTTCGGTATTCGGCAACCCCCGGGTCCTGGGCGCCGTCACACTGGCCGGGCTGCTGATCGGTGTCAACTGGGTGATCTACGTGGCTGCGGTGGTGGGTCACCACGTCACCGAGGCGTCGCTGGGCTACTTCCTCAACCCGATCGTGACCGTGGCGATCGGCGTGGTTGTCCTGCGCGAACGGCTCCGCTCACTGCAGTGGCTGGCTGTGGCGATCGGGCTCACGGCGGGGGTCTATCTCACAATCGACTTCGGACGGCCCCCATGGATCGCCTTCAGCCTGGCGTTCTCGTTTGCCCTCTACGGCTTGATGAAGAAGCGCCTCGGCACGTCGCTGGGGGCCTTCCAGAGTCTGACCTCGGAGACGGCCGTCCTCGCTCCGATCGCGCTGGTGATCCTCGTGTGGCTCGGCAGCAGGGGCCAGACAACCTTCACCGTCGACTCTCCCTCTCACCCGCTGCTGTTGGCCTCGGCCGGCCTGGTCACTGCCGTGCCACTGCTGCTCTTCGCGGCGGCAGCACGCCGGGTGCCCCTGGTGACGATCGGCCTCCTGCAGTTCATCACGCCAGTGCTACAGCTGTTTGTTGGTGTTCTACTCCTTGGCGAGACCATGAGGCCGAGCCGCTGGATCGGTTTCGGCATCGTCTGGATTGCTTTGCTGGTCCTGACGTTTGACTCGATCCGGTCACTGCGCACCCGCCGCCGGATGGCCGACGCCGCAGGCGGCGCTGCGGTCTGACCAACACGCGACCTAGCCGGCTCGGTTGACCACGCTTTCGACCACGGCGGACAAGGCGGCAACGGCGTCTCGAGCCGACGCGGCAGCAGGGGAACCGAGGACCAGCGGCGCCAGCAGCTCCTGAGCCTCTCGAGCCACGTTGTTCGTCCGCTCGCGAGCCTGGGCCATAGCCGGGTGGGCCCGCAGCAGACCAAGGGCCTCGGCGTGCAGAGCGTCATCGCGAAGCTCGAAGCTGAGCAGCTCTTTGAGACGGTCATCGGCAGCGTCGACAGACTGGCGCACGAGCAGCGTCGGCAGCGTGGCCACGCCTTCGCGCAGATCCGTGCCGGGCGTCTTGCCGGACTCTCCCTGCCGGGACGAGATGTCCAGCACGTCATCGGCGAGCTGGAACGCGATCCCGACCCGCTCGCCATACTGGCGCATGATCTCGACCGTCTCGGGCGGGCAGCCACTGAACATCGCCCCATAGAGCGCGGCGGTTGCGATCAGCACTCCGGTCTTGTCGGCAAGGACGCCGAGGTAGTGATCGATCGGGTCGACATCCTCGGGCGCCGGTCGAGCGTCGCGGATCTGGCCCGAGCACAGCCGGACGAACGTCTGAGCCTGGATCTTGACCGCCTCAGCTCCCAGCCCGGCGACGAGCTCGGATGCCTTGCCGAAGAGCAGGTCGCCGACCAGGATCGCGTTGGAGTTGCCGTACGCCGCATTGGCGCTGACGACTCCCCGGCGCAGGTCGGCCTCGTCCATCACGTCGTCGTGATAGAGCGAGGCGAGGTGAGTCAGCTCGACGCCGGCAGCCGCTGCGACAACGTCATCGTTGATACCGCTGCCGAGCTCGGCCGCGAGCAGGGTGAGCGTCGGCCGGAACCGTTTGCCGCCGGCCGCGACCAGATGGACGGAGGCCTCGGCGATGAACGGGTCCTCGTGGTCCACCACCGCCCGCAGCGTCTCATCGACGGCATCGAGTCCCGCCTGCAACCGCGCGGCCAACGCCGGCGAGACACTGCGCAACGCCAGGGTCGGTGACGCGGGGGTCAACACGGGAACGAGATCATCTCAGGAACAAGGACGAACGGGCCGCAAGGTCGAGCAGCGGGGAGGGAACAACGCCAAGCACCAGAGTCACGAGGACACCGATCGAGACCGCCACCGTGGTGACGATCGAGGGTGAGACTGCGCTGACCGAGTCGCCGGCCGGCTCGGTGAAGTACATGAGCACGATGATACGGACGTAGACGAAAGCCGCGATGGCGCTGGAGAGCACACCGATGACGGCGAGGACGGTCGCGCCATGAGCGACGGCGGCCGAGAACACCGCAAACTTGGCCGTGAAGCCGGAGGTCAGCGGGATACCGGCGAAAGCCAGCAGCAGGAAGGCGAAGGCACCCGCGACAACCGGATGGTTCTTGCCGAGCCCGGCCCACTGCGACAGGTGCGTGGCTTCGGAACCCCCATCACGGACCATGGACACGATGGCGAACGCGGCGATGGTGCTGAACCCGTAGGCCACGAGGTAGAACATCACCGCCGAGATTCCCACCTTGTCGAAGGCGAGCAGGCCGGTCAGGACGAATCCGGCGTGCGCGATCGACGAGTAGGCCAGCAGCCGCTTGATGTCGGTCTGTGTGATGGCCAGGACGGCGCCGACGACCATCGTGAGGATGGCGACCGCCCAGAGCCCTGGGGCCCAGTCCCAGCGACTGTCCGCGACACCGACGTACACGAAACGCAGGATCGCACCGAACGCCGCGACCTTGGTGCAGGCGGCCATGAAACCCGTGACCGGGGTGGGCGCGCCTTGGTAGACGTCAGGGGTCCACGAGTGGAACGGTACGGCGCCGATCTTGAAGAGCAAGCCGACCAGCACCAGCAGGACGCCGGGGACCAGCAGTCCGTCCATGCCGGACCGGGTGCCGATGGCCTTGGCGATAACACCCAGATCCATCGAGCCGGAGTAACCGAACAGCAACGCCGAGCCGAACAGGAAGAAGGCCGAGGAGAAGGCTCCGAGCAGGAAGTACTTCAACGATGCTTCCTGAGACAGGAGGCGGCGGCGGCGGGCCAGCCCGGAGAGGATGTAGAGCGGCAGGGAGAGGACCTCCAGTGCCACGAACATGGTCAACAGGTCACCGGCGGCCGGGAACAGCAACATGCCTCCGACCGCGAACATGGTCAGGGGGAAGACCTCGGTTGTGGTGGCACCCGCACGGACAGCGGCCGCTTCCTGCGCCGAGCCCGGCGCCGAAGCACCTTGCGCGGTGAACGCGTCAGGCCCCACGCCGTCGAAACGCTCGGCCATGGTCAGGATGCTAAGGGCAGACAGCATCAGGATCGTGCCCTGGAGGAACAGGGCGGGCCCATCCACCACCACGGCGCCGGCCAGGGTGCTGCCCTGATGGTCCAGGCCCAGAACCACCGCTCCCAGGGCGGCGACCAGACCGACGAGCGCAACCCCCACCTGGGCGGCATAACGCTGCGCACGCGGTGCAAAGGCCTCGACGAGGACACCGATCATCGCGGCACCGAAGACGATGAGCATCGGCAGGATGGCGCCGTAGTTGACCTTGGCAGCGACGAACTGTGCCGTCAGCCCGGGCAGCGAGGCGATCACTTGACAATTCCTTCAGCAGCTGCCGGGTGCGTTGCCGCCGGGTCGGTGACGCCGACATACTGCAGAGTCCTGGCGACGGCGGGGTTGATCACGTCGAGCGCCGGCTTGGGGTAGAAGCCCAGCACGATGAACACCGCGATCAAGGGAGCGACCACCCACTTCTCCCGGTGCGAAAGATCCGGGGTGCCGGCCGCAGACTCGGGCTTGGGACCGGTCATCATCCGCTGGTACATGAGCAGGATGTAGAGCGAGGCCAGGATGATGCCGAGCGTGGCGATGACCGCTGCGACGCGGTAACGCTGGAAGGTCCCCAGCAGGACGAGGAACTCGGAGATGAAGGAGTTCAGGCCGGGCAGCGCCAGACCGGACAGGCCGGAGACGAGGAAGACGCCGGCGAGCGCAGGGGTCACCCGCTGCCAGCCGCCATAGTCAGGAATGCGCTTGCTGCCGCGGCGGTGGATGAGCATCCCCGCCACCAGGAACAACGCGGCCGTGGTGAACCCGTGGTTGACCATATAGAGCGCCGAGCCAGCCGTGCCGACCGAGGTCATCGCGAAGATGCCGAGCACGATGAAACCGAAGTGGCTGATTGACGTGTACGCGATCAGCCGCATGATGTCGGTCTGGCCGATCGCGAGCAGCGCGCCATAGAGAACCGAGATGACGGCAAGGACGATGATCACGGGGGCGGCCCACCTGCTGGCCTCGGGGAACAGCTGCAGGGAGAAGCGGATCATCCCGTAGGTGCCGACCTTGTCGAGAACACCGACCAGGAGCACAGTCGTGGCGGGACGAGCCTCGGTCGCCGCGTCCGGCAGCCAGGTGTGGACCGGCCACATCGGCGCCTTGACCGCGAAGGCGAAGAAGAACCCGAGGAACATCAGGCGGCCGACGTTCTGGTCGAGCTTGAGCCCGGTCAGCTTCTCGACCAGGAAACCGTCGGCACCACCGGGGCCGTACTGGTAGAGGGCGATGACGGCAACCAGCATGACGAGCCCGCCGAGCAACGAGAACAGCAGGAACTTGACTGCCGCGTACTGGCGGCGGGGGCCGCCATAGGAGCCGATCAGGAAGTAGACGGGGATCAGCATGGCCTCGAAGAAGACGTAGAACAAGAACACGTCCGTCGCGGAGAAGACACCGACCATGAAGGTCTCGAGAACCAGCATCAGGGCGAAGTAGTTCTGCTGGCGCTTGCCGACCTCGGGAACGTCGTTCCAGGCGGCAAGCACGCAGACGGGCACCAGGATCGCCGCCATCACGATCAGCACGAGCGCAATGCCGTCCACCCCGAGGGCGTAGCTGACACCGAACTGCTTGATCCAGGAGTGCTGCTCCTGGAGCTGGAACTGCGGGCCGGAGCCCGTCCTGAACTGGAGCGCGGCAGCGACGGTGAACAACAGTGCCACGACCGAGAACCCGAGGGCGATCTGCTTGGCCCTGTCAGCCAGGCTCGCGGGCAGGAAGGCGACGACGAGCGCACCCACCAGCGGGATCAGGCCGATCGTGGTCAGCCACGGAAAACTGGACATCACTGCACCACCCACACGGCACCGAGGATCACGACAACGCCAAGGAGCATCGTCAGGGCATACGAACGCACGAAGCCGTTCTGGACGCGGCGGAGACGAGCCGACGAACCACCGATCAGGGCGGCCAGAGAGCCAACCGCCCCGTCAACACCCTTGTTGTCGAAGAAGACCAGGGCGCGGGTCAGGTGCAGGCCGGGGCGCATCAACACTCCCTCATTGATCGCATCCTGGTAGAGGTCCTTGCGCGCGGCCCTGGTCAGCGGCGAACCGACCGGTGCGACCGCGGGAACCTCGTCGCGCCAGTAGCGCATCCAGGCAAGGCCCAGACCAGCTGCGACCACGAGCAACGTCAGGGTCATCAGCACCGGAACGGGGATCACCGGGCTCACACCCTCGGCGTGAACGCCCACAACCGGCTCGAGCCAGCTCTGGATGGCACCGGTCGGGCCCAGGATCAGACCCATGAAAGCCGAACCCGCGGCGAGGATGACCATCGGCACGGTCATCGATCGGGGCGACTCATGAGGGTGCGCTTCCTTGGGCCAGCGCTTCCGTCCGTGGAACGTCATGAAGAACAGACGCGACATGTAGAACGCGGTGACGCCGGCACCGATCAGCGCTGCGAAGCCGAACACCCAGGGACGCCAACCCTCGCCGATGAACGCTGCCTCGATGATCTTGTCCTTGGACCAGAACCCGGCGAAGGGCGGCACGCCGAGGATGGCCAGCCAGCCCAGTCCGAAGGTGACCCAGGTGACCTTCATGGCACCGGACAGGTTGCCGAACCGGCGCATGTCGACCTGGTCGTCCATGCCATGCATGACCGAGCCGGCACCGAGGAACATCCCGGCCTTGAAGAAGCCGTGGTTGAGCAGGTGGAAGATCGCGAAGGCGTAGCCGACCGGGCCCAGTCCCGCGGCCAGCATCATGTAGCCGATCTGGCTCATCGTCGAGGCAGCCAGTGCCTTCTTGATGTCGTCCTTGGCACAACC
>JAYSQH010000212.1:0-2286 GCA_043721655.1 Phycicoccus sp.
ACCGTGGTCCAGCCGTGCTGAATCAGGCCTGCCACGTGCCGCGGACGGGGCAGCCCCGCGTATGCCGCCAGCGCGGCGGTGTGCCCGTAGAAGTGGTTCTGGATGTCCACGAATCTCTCCTGATCGGGCTCCGGACCGTGCGCACCGGCGCTTCGCTTAGTCTAGTCAGCGCCCCTATGCCCGATTTCTCCCGCGCGAAGGACGACCCCACGTGACTGTCGACGTTCTCTTCCCCTACTACGGCGACGTCGCCATGATGAAGCAGGCGGTCGAGAGCGTCCTGGCCCAGACGAGCCCTGACTGGACGCTGTCGGTCATCGACGACGGCTACCCGGACGAGAGCGTCCCCGGATACTTCGCGGAGCTCGCGGCCCAGGACCCACGCATCACGTATGAGCGCAACGAGCAGAACCTCGGCGCCAACGGCAACTACCGAAAGGCGCTGACCTTCGTCCGGAACGAGCTCGCCGTGGTCATGGGCGCCGACGACGTCATGATGCCGAACTACCTCGAGACTGTGGTGGCTGCGCACGAGAAGTTCCCCGCAGCGCAGATCATCCAGCCGGGCGTCGAGGTGATCGACGAGCTGGGCCAGCCCAACATGGGCCTGGTCGACAGGATGAAACGCGTCTACGCCCCACGGGTCCACAGCTCGTCCGGCCGGCGTCTGCTTCTCGGCGAGCCGCTGGCAGTCAGCCTGATGAGGGGTAACTGGCTCTACTTTCCCTCGGTCTGCTGGCGGTCGGACTCCCTGGTCGCCACGAACTTCCGCGAGGGCCTCAACGTCGTGCAGGACCTGGCGCTTGCCCTCGACCTCATCAAGTCCGGCGGCGGCCTGGTCGTGGACAGCACGGTCTGCTTCCGGTACCGCAGACACCGCGAGAGCGACTCGTCCTGGCGTGCCCTCGAGGGAACACGGTTCATCGAGGAGCGCGAGTTCTTCACCGCGATGGCCGACGAGTTCGAGGCGATCGGGTGGCGCCGAGCGGCGCGCACCGCCCGGATACACCTGTCCTCACGCCTGAACGCCGCGGTCCTGCTGCCCAAGGCCTGGCGGACCAAACAGACGCAAGGTGTCCGCAACCTGCGCCAGCACGTGCTTGCCAGGCCGGGCAGCTCCAAGACGTGACTTCCCGCTTGCCCGCAGCGACACACAACACGATGGACGCGAGCGCAGACCTGCCGCCGCGGCAGCCCACCTATACTTCCGGGAGGGCTGAACAGATGGGATCGAGCGTGCATGACACCTGGGTGGTCATTCCTCTGTTCAACGAGGAACCGGTCATCGGTGACGTCATCGCGCAGGTCCTCACCGTCTTCGAGCAGGTCGTCTGCGTCGACGACGGCTCCACGGATCATTCCGCCGAGCTGGCCGCCCGTGCCGGAGCCCGCGTCGTGCGCCACCCTCTCAACCTCGGGCAGGGCGCGGCGTTGCAGACAGGTTTTGAGTTCGCCCTCGCCGATCCGTCCATGCAGTATGTCGTCACCTTCGACGCCGACGGACAGCACCAGATCGCGGACGCCCTGGGCATGGTCGAGCGGCTGCGAGCCGGCGAGGCTGACGTCGTCTTCGGCTCGCGATTCCTGGACGAGCGGAGCAAACCGAGCTTCGCCAAGAACGTGGTGCTGCGCGCTGCGGTGGGTTACACGAATATCACCACGCACACCCGGTTGACCGACGCACACAACGGGCTTCGCGCCATCCGGCGTCCTGTGCTCGAACAGCTCAACATCACCCAGAACGGCATGGCACACGCCAGCGAGCTGGTCGCCCAGATCGGTGCGCTCAAGGCCAGCTATGTCGAGCACCCGGTGCACATCCTCTACACGGACTACTCCAAGGCCAAGGGCCAGTCGCTGTGGAACTCCATCAACATCCTGGCCGATCTGATCCTGAGATGACGACCGGTCCCCGGGCCTGCGGAGGGCACCACCCATGAAGATCGTCCTGATCCAGCTCGTTCTCATCGTCGTCGTCGTCGCTGTCGCCGTCCGGCTGCTGCGCGACAGGGGCGCCCGCACCCAGGCCGTGCGTCGCCTCGGGTTGCTGGTCTTCGCCGCGTTTGCCGTCTGGTCCATCCTGTTCCCGTCGGTCTGGAACCGCCTGGCCACGCTCGTGGGGGTCGGCCGCGGCACCGACATGGTGCTCTACGCCCTGGTCGTCGCGTTCCTCAGCTTCACCCTGACCACCTACGTGAGGTTCCGCGAGTTCGAGACCCGCTACACCAAGCTCGCCCGGCGTCTGGCCCTCACCGAGGCCGGCCCGCCACGGACCGTCCCTGCCGC
>JAYSQH010000213.1:0-4246 GCA_043721655.1 Phycicoccus sp.
GAGTCCGTTGGGCGCAGAACTGCGCGTGATTGGCGTCCGACTGCCAGAAGATGACGCCTTTCGCCTGAACCAGATGGGCCTGAGGTTGGGGACGCGCGCTCACGTCACCCAGCAGGTGGCCTTCGGGCCACGGGACCACGAAAGTATGTCTTGCCGCGCGGCGGTGCAGTCTGCGCACGTGCCCCGTAGCGGGTTGGTTTCGGTGCACCATCAGCGCGGTGAGGGCCGCGAACTTCGCTCGCAGGGGTGGCCTCTGAGAGGGCAGGATGCGACCTGCATCCATGTGTCCGAGGTGGTACCGCCGCACGCCTGACGATGAAGTGAAGCCACCCTAACCACCGTCGTAGCGCCCTGGTCGCTGCCCGCGGTGTCGCCGTCTAGCCCGATCCCTGACCATCTCCCCCTAAGGAGCGCGATGCCCGAGTCCACCCAGATCGACGTGGCCAGCGCGCCGACCGCGCAGCCCGCTGCCCCCGTTGCCGGCCGTCGCCCCCGAAGGCTGCTCCTGCTTCTCGCGGTGCTCGGCCCGGGATTGATGGTCATGCTTGCGGACACCGATGCCGGAAGTGTTGTCACCGCCGCCCAGTCCGGGGCACGGTACGGCTACCGCCTCGTCCTGTTGCAGCTGGTGCTCATCCCGATCCTTTACCTGGTCCAGGAGATGACCGTCCGGCTGGGGCTGGCAACCGGCAAAGGCCACGGTGCCCTGATCCGGGAGACGTTCGGGTCCCGCTGGGCCTGGCTGTCTGCTGGCACCCTGTTCGTCGCCAGCGTCGGGGCGCTGATCACCGAGTTCGCAGGGGTGGCCGGTGTCGGTGCCCTCTACGGGATTCCGCGTCCCGTCTCGGTGGGCGTGGTCGCCGCCCTGTTGGCTTGGCTGTTGCTCGGCGGGCGGTACAAGCGGGTCGAGCGCATTGGGATCGCCATCGGCAGCCTGGAGCTGCTGTTCATCCCCGCGGCGTTGCTCGCCCGCCCCGACCCGGCGTCGATCGCCAGCGGCCTGGCTCATCCGTTTGTCGCCGAGCAGGGCTTCGTGCTGTTCATCGCGGCCAACGTCGGCGCGGTGATCATGCCGTGGATGGTGTTCTACCAGCAGGAGGCGGTGATCGACCGGACCGGCACCAGGCCGCTGCCACGACCGCTGCGAGCGGCCCGAGTCGACACGATGATCGGGGCTGTCGTGACCCAGCTGGTGATGGTCGCGGTTCTCGTCGCGGCCGCAGCCACCATCGGACGTTCCAACCCCGGGGCGAGCCTGAGCACGGTCGGTGAGATCGCCGGCGCGCTCACCCCTGCGCTCGGCGCGCGAACGGCCAACATCCTTTTCGGTATGGGTATGCTCGGGGCGGCTATGATCGCAGCCCTTGTGGTGTCCCTGGCTGGCGCTTGGGGAGTTGCCGAGGTCCTCGGCTGGCGGCACAGCCTCAACGACCGACCGCGCCAGGCAGCCGGCTTCTACGCTCTGGGGCTCGTCGGCGTCCTGGGTGGGGCCATGCTGGTCGTCTTCGCGCCAAGCCTGGTCTCACTGTCGGTCGACGTGGAGATCATGAACGCCCTGCTGCTTCCGGTGGTGCTGGGCTTCCTGCTGCTGCTGGAACGACGCGCTCTGCCCCCGTCGTGGCGGATGCGCGGAGGGCGCCAGGCGATCACCTACCTGCTCAGCGCCCTGGTCATCGCGCTGGGACTCTATGTTGCCGTCGTCACCGTGCAGGGTGCCTTCTCGTGAGGGGGATGAGCGCGACGAGGCGCTTCGGCCGCAGCCGAGGGTTCTTGGCCACAGCGAACCACACGGTCAGCGGTGTGCGCGTCTTGTCGAAGATGGTGCCCGCCGTCACCGAGACGCGCCAATTACAGCCGGCGCAGCGCCAGCGCAGATCCGGTGCCCGCCAGCCGTGGTCGACTGCCGCCCCGGGGGCAAACGAACCCATCGGGCAGCGCAGCCAGTCGAGGTAGTCCAGGCACTTCCAGTCCTCGTCGGTTCACCCACGCGGGCGCGCGTAGGAGCGTGGGTAGTCCCGGCCCGCTGCTCCATCGGTAGGACGGGGGTGACCCGGCGATGGTGGGTGCCTGCCGTTGGTCATCTGGCGAGTTCTGAGAGGGTGCACGCTAAACCTGTACTGAGCACCCTGGATGTGGAGAACGCATCACTTTGGGGGAGGGCACCATGCCGGCATCGAGCACCTCATCGAGATCGTCTCCGTTTGACCATTTGCTCACGAAGACGACGGGCGCCATCCGGCGCTGAGCGTCACACCCGGCGAAGGCAAGAGACACACGGGGCTGCGCAGCGCTCTATGTTGTGTGGATGCTGACCCGAGTCGATCTCACCTTGGACTGTGTGAATCCGCAACTGCTTGCTGAGTTCTGGAAGACCGCCGCCGGGTACGTCGACGAACCACCGCCGTCACCGTTCGCCACTCGTGAGGAGTGGCTGGCGCAGTTCGACGACGAGTTTGACGATGGCATGGACGCGGCCTGGCTCCATGACCCGACCGGTGTCGCCCCCCGCCTGAGTCTGCTGCAAGTGCCCGAGCCGAAGACCGCCAAGAACCGGCTTCATCTCGATCTCCGGGTGTCCGGCGAAGGCACACCCGAGGAACGCTGGTCGCGCATCATGACCGAAGTTGCCCGTCTCGGCGCGGTCGGCGCCGTCACGCTGCAGGCGTTCACCGGACACCACATTGTGATGGCTGACCCTGAAGGCAACGAGTTCTGCGTCGCCTGATCGGTTGTCGATCCGCGCGCAGTGACTGTTAACCACCGCCACCATTGTGATGTCTTAAGACATCGGAAACCCCTGAACCCTCAGGGCCGAGCCTCTGTGATCGCAGGTTTGAACGAGATCCAGCTGATCATCTCGTCAACAGTTGCGATCTGTGCGAAACACATGCCCAGCGTCGCGAGCGAAGCCCGCTGCACCTCGTCGCGGGAGAGCCCGGGTACTCCTCCCGTCGTGGTGCCGTCGCTGAGGAAGAAGACACGGAAGCCCCGCAACATCGCCTCCCGAGCGGTGGTCTCACAACAGACGTTGGTCTCAATACCGGTGATGATGATGGTGTCCACGCCCAGCGCCCGAAGTTGCATCTCCAGATCGGTGTCGTGGAACGCGCCGAAGTGCGGCTTCTCAAGAAGAATGTCTCTGGGGTCGCGGACCAGGTTGTCGTGGAAGGCTGCAGTGTGAGAGTCAGGGTCGAGGAACCCGTCGCGCACGATCGGGAAGATCTCTCCGAGGATGCCCGCGTCGGCGCCTGCCGGCAACGTATGCCGGGCGTGAAATACCGGATTCCTCGCGCTGAATCTGCTTCAGCGCGAACGCTTTTCGTCGTATCTACGCGTCGGCGCCCGCTGCTGAATCTGACCAGCCAAAGGGTACGTAGGGGCAGGCCTCGTCCTCGCCGAGCGGATCTCCGCTGGCGGCATACGCACGAGCCCGAGAGCCACCACACAGGTCGGCGTACTCGCAGACGCCACAGCGGCCGGTGAACTCTGCGGCACGGATCTGGCGCAGCAGCGGGTCGTCCCGGTAGATATCCGCGATCGGTTCGTCGCGCACATTGCCCAGCGGCATCGGCAGGAAACCTGCAGGGTTGACCTCGCCGTCGTAGGCGACAAAGAGGATGCCCTTGCCGTCGCGGGTCGATGCGGTCTGCGCCCTGGGCCGTTCGGTCGCCGGCCCCATCAGAGTCTCGAGCCGCCCGGACATGGTCTTGTAGAGCTCGCTGGTCGGGGCCGGCTCGCCGTCCCGGCGGGAGGCCACAACACGGCGGAAGAACGGTGCCTCGACGGTGCGGACGATGAAGCCGTGCTGCGACGCGTCATACAGGAAGTGACAGACGTCCTCGTGCTCATCGGGGGTGATCGCGTCGGTGGCCACACCGCGCCCGACCTGGACCAGGAAGAAGACCTCCCAGATGTGAGCGCCGGCGCGCGAGATCAGGTCGGCCACGTTGGCGAGCTCATCGAGGTTGGCCCGCATCACGGTGGTGTTGACCTGGACGGTCAGGCCGGCCTCGGACAGCGCAGTGATCGCCTTGATCGTGTCCTCGAAGTGGCCCGCGATGCCGCGCACCCCGTCATGGGTCACGGGCAGCGCTCCGTCGAGGCTGATGGAGACCGCCCTGACGCCGCTGGTGACCATCCGCTCGATCATCGCGGGGGTCAGGGATGGCGTGACCGACGGCGAGAGCGCCACTGGCACGCCGAGACCGTTGGCGTGTTCGACCAGCTCGAACAGGTCCGGGCGCAG
>JAYSQH010000214.1:0-1508 GCA_043721655.1 Phycicoccus sp.
AGCCACTCGCCAAGGGAGCGGCCAACGCATGGAAGAAGCAGACCGTGCTGTGCGAACACGAGTTGCCCGGCACCGCTCGCCACGA
Organism: Phycicoccus sp.; assembly: GCA_043721655.1. Lineage (GTDB taxonomy): Bacteria > Actinomycetota > Actinomycetes > Actinomycetales > Dermatophilaceae > UBA4719. The sequence goes on from JAYSQH010000214.1 coordinate 86, forward strand.
CCCGTTGGCCTACCTGCAGAACCGAACGGTCGACTGGCTCGATCATCAGCTGGCGGTGCGCGAATTGCTTGACCTCGACCCGACCACCACGCCATTGATCGTCGAGCACGAGTACGGCCCGGCGCGCATCCAGGACCAAGATCTCCTGCGACCGATTCTCACCGGCTCCCTTGCTTTCACCCGGGCCATCGACGAGGCCGCGGCCGCAATGTTCTCGCTGCAGCACGAGGTCCTCGCCGCGCAGGGCATCCCCACCCAAGGCTGGGGCCGCCATCCCTTCCGGAGCTAATCAGGCGGCGTGGGCGATCAGGTCGGCCACGGCAGCGAGGCGGCGATTGAGGATGGTGCGGGGGCTGACGCCGTAGCTTGCAGCGAGCTCGCTTACGGAGCGACCGGCGACCGCCAGTTCGCCCAGGAGGCGGAGACCGTCGGGGTTGGCGCCGGCGTTGCGGGCGGCGGTCAAGACGGAGATGACGTCTTCGCCCGGGTTGGTGTGTCGGGGAGCTGACCGCTCGGGCAGGTCGGCCACGGCGTCGGTGGCGACCCTGCGCAGACGGCTCCGCTGAGTGAAGGTGTTGTACTCAATGTCTCGCACGAGGTTGGCGGCGATCTTCCGGGGGCGGCGGTCGAGCGGGTAGGTGCACACCGCGATCCAGGCGTTGGCGACAAGGTCGTGCAGGATCTCGGCGAAGGTTCCAGGCGCGACCTTGGCGCGGCGCTTGGCGACCGACAACAGGCCGGGCATCACCCGCTGGAGGACGAGGCGGGCCATGGTCGTATCGGTCGCCGCCCTTCCGACGACCGCCGCGAGCTGTTGATCTGCCTCATCGTCGTTGCCCTGGGTGGAGGCCAGCAGCGCCTCTAGCTCGGCAGCGAGGGTGGCCGGCTGGGCGGAGCAGAACTGGTCCCAGTCGGTGCGGTAATTCGTGAAAGGAGGAGAAGTCATGGGAGCCACGATGCGCTTTGCCCCTCACCGCAAACCTCACATCGGAACTCACAAAGCAACAAATGTGGGGAAATGAGCCCTGTGATCCCCTCACGGCGCTACTCACAGGCCCGCTCACAGCCCTGTTCAGAGGCGGCGCCGGTAGGTTGGCACCATGTCCGTTCGAGTGCTGACCATCTGCGGAAGTCTGCAGCAAGCGTCCTCCAACCGCGCCGTCATCGATGTGGCCACGGCCGCCTTGCAAGACTCGGGCGTCGAGGTGGATGACTACCTGGATCTCGGTGCGGTCCCTCCGTTTAGCCCCGAGGCCGATCCTGGTCCGGTTCTCACCAACCTCCGTAGCCGAATCGCAGCGGCCGACGCCGTGCTGATCGCAGCACCCGAGTACGCAGGTGGCCTGGCTGGTGTCATCAAAAACACGCTGGATTGGATCGTCGGGTCCGGGGAGCTGTACCTGAAGCCGGTTGGGGTCATGAG
>JAYSQH010000215.1:0-2020 GCA_043721655.1 Phycicoccus sp.
CCTGATGCTGCTGCACCTACCCGATGGCTACAAGCCCGAGCAGGTCCGCGACGCCCTGGCCGCGAAGATCAAATCCTTGCCGGACTCGCTGCGCCTGTCGCTGACTTGGGACCAGGGCCCGGAGATGGGTGACTGGAAGCACGTCTCCATCGACGCCGACATCGACATCTACTTCTGCGACCCACACTCACCCTGGCAACGCGGCACGAACGAGAACACTGCCAACGGCCTGCTCCGGCAGTATTTCCCCAAGGGCACCGACCTGGGTGTGCACAGCAGCGAAGACCTGGACTGGGTCGCCGCCGAGCTCAATGATCGACCCCGCAAACGACTAGCGTTCAAGAAGCCGATCGAACTGATCGGCGACCTCCTGTTGCGATGACCGCTAGAATCCGCCGTTCCTCTATCGGAATTGGTTGGTCACCGGATTCCTCTGCTGGCGCGGAGGCGGTTTGGCCGGTCATCCACCGGCCGTCGGGGCCTGTCGGGAAGCCACGACGTCAGCGGGCGTGCCAAGCCGGCCCCGTGGGCTCATGCCAGGCATCGAGGCGAGATCCTCGTCGCTGTTCGCGCCGCGGAGCAAGTCGGTGTCGGTTGCGCCGGGTGACACCGTGTTGACCGTTATGGCCAACGTGGCAGGCTCGGGGGGTGTTGGCCCAATGCCGCCGTCGGCGCGTGTCAATCGTTCGGATCGCCCTAGTCGTTGCCGGTTTGGTCGCGGGAGGTCCAGTCGCGGCCGCAGGCGCAACCCCGGTCCCGGCGCCGGTTCCCAGCACGGAGCACACGGTTCTTCCTGTTCTGGCGGGGGCCATGGCAGAGCCCACGGTCGCCATCGACCCGCACAACCCCAGACGCATGGCAGTTGCGGCGAATCCGTACCTCGAACCTGCTCGCATCCAGATAAGCGTCTCAGAGGATGGCGGCCAGAACTGGTCCGCGGAGATGACCGTCGTTCCGCCGGGAGAGAAGAAGAGCTACGACCCTCAGCTCGGCTACGCCGCGGATGGGAGTTTGCTCGTCACGGGGGGAGCCAGCTCGGATACCCGAAGTGGATGCCAGCGCGCCAGCAAGATCTTTATCGCAGCTCTGCATGGCAACCAGTTCAGCTACCACGTGCTTGCTAGGGCATCCGCGGGCGCACTGCTGGACCGACCGACCCTGCTGGCCGCGCCGGCACGCGAGCAACAGCTACTCGTGGCGTGGACGGCCTCCCCGGGGCCTGGTGCGGAATGTTCGCTGCGCCCCGTGAGGTCCACGACCCAGGTTGGGCTGCTAACGCCGCAACTGGACCTTCGTACCGTGGTGACGCTGCCGCCTGTCGCGCAGGCCCCGTTCGGTTCTGCACTGGCGATCAGCGGCGACGGAGTCTTCGGCTTGGCCGTTGCGGGCCGAGACGGGTCCGACGGCGTCACGGTCGGTGTATACCAGTCCGCGGACGCGACGAATTGGCGGTTCAGCCGCTCGGGCAGTGCGCGAGCTGAGCCCGACGAGCTCGCTGGCCTGGGAGGCGCCGTGTTGAGCATGCCCAGCATCACGGGCCTGTCGCATGGATTTGCCGTGGCCTGGACCGACACGACACAGGGAACGGCGCGCACTCGTATCGCGCGCAACGACACCGGCGGCTGGGAGGAGCTTGCGGCGCCGCCCGCGCAGGGGACGCGGTTGCTGCCAACGCTTGCGGTTGCTGACCAGGCCCTGGTGTTGATCCAGGCTGGCTTGAGCCCCGCGGGTCTGACCTTCTACACCTGGCAGCAGCTCGGACCCGTGTGGTCCTCCCTGGCCACGGACACTGGCGGTAGCGCCTCGCACAGGCAGGAGCTCGGTGAGCTGCTCGGGCTCGCGATCAGCGCTGACGGCAGCCGCGTCACAGCCGTTCCGGTCGAGGTCGCGGGCTCCTCCGCATTGCTGGTCAGGACCCAGGCGCCTCCCCCAGCGGCCACGTCCCCGCCGGCACCTGCGGTCAAGGGGCCGGACGCAGTCGCCGTCCAGCCTCAGCCCGGCGGCCGCCATACGGGCACAG
>JAYSQH010000216.1:0-2303 GCA_043721655.1 Phycicoccus sp.
GGCGTGTACTCGATCGCCACACCGTCGAGTCCAGCCTCGCGAGCCGGGGCACTGCCGGTACTTGCTGGCGCCGACCCAATCGGCCTCGGCCGTTTCGTCGCTCGAGTACCCGTAACGGTCTTGAACAGACCATTGATGAACCCGCTGATTCCTCGCGCCATCGCAACAGGTTACGCGCCACGGCCTCGGCCGTGCCCCTCAACCGAGATCGCAGGCGAGCAGATCCTCATAGGTCTCGCGACGCACCACCAACCGGGCCTCACCTTCGGCCACGAACACCACGGCTGGCCGGGTGACCTTGTTGTAGTTGCTGCCCATGCTGTGCCCGTAGGCACCGGTGACCGGCGTGGCCAACAGGTCGCCGATACGGACGCCTTCGGGAAGGGCGGCGTCGAAGATGAGTACGTCGCCGCTCTCACAGTGCTTGCCCACGACTCTGGACAGCGCCGGCGTCGCCATGCTGGCGCGGTTCGCGATCGTGCAGGAGTAGTCGGCGTCGTAGAGCGCCGGGCGGATGTTGTCGCTCATCCCGCCGTCGACGGCGACATAGGTGCGTGAAGCGTCGCCGTCGAGCAGCACCTCCTTGACCGTCCCCACCTCATAGAGGGTGAAGGTCGACGGCCCTGCAATCGCGCGTCCGGGCTCGATCGAGATCTTCGGGACCGGAACGCCCTCAGCGCGACACTCGCGCCCGATTATCTGCGCCATGCCAGTGGCCAGGTCGCGAGGTGATGACGGGTCGTGCTGGGTGGTGTAGGCGATGCCGAAGCCGCCACCGAGGTCAAGCTCGGGCAGGAGGATGCCGTGCTCACGAGAGATGTCCAGATGGAGCCCGAGGACGCGGCGGGCGGCCACCTCGAAACCGCTCGTGTCAAAGATCTGGCTGCCGATGTGGGAGTGCAGACCGATCAGTGACAGGTATGCCGGGTGCTCCAGGATGCGGCGAACCGCCTCTGCCGCCTCCCCACCGGCGAGACTGAAGCCGAACTTCTGGTCCTCGTGGGCAGTGGCGATGTACTCATGGGTATGGGCCTCGACGCCGACGGTGACCCGGACCATGACGGGGGCCACGACGTCGAGCCGCTCGGCTAACGCAGCCACCCGCCCGATCTCCTCGAAGGAGTCGACGACGATGCGGCCGACGCCGTATCGCAAGGCAGCCTCGATCTCAGCAACGCTCTTGTTGTTGCCGTGGAAGCCGATTCGCTCGCCGGGAAAGCCGGCTCGGATCGCCACGGCCAGCTCGCCACCTGAGCAGACGTCCAGCCCCAGGCCCTCCTCGTGGATCCACCGTGCCACGGCGGTGCACAGGAACGCCTTGCCGGCGTAGTAGACGTCAGCGCCACCGCAGAGATCCTGGAAGACCTCGTCGAAGGCCTCTTTGAACTCCCTTGCGCGAGAGCGGAAGTCGTCCTCGTCAATGACGTAGGCCGGCGTGCCGAACTCTCTTGCCACCTCGCGGACGTCGAGGCCGCCAACGGTCAACTCCCCCTCGTCTCCCCGACGGACCGAGCGCGCCCACAAGGCCGTGACCAGAGCGTTGCCGTCTTCCGGGGGTTGTAACCACGAAGGGCCACGGTGCCCGCCCTCGGCGTGCAGCGCGCCCGCCTCATGGGCCGGCATCAGAGCCGCTCAGGGGACGAAACCCCAAGCAGGCCAAGGCCATTGGCCAACACAACCCTCGTGGCCTCGTTGAGCCACAGTCGCGTCCGGTGCAGGTCGGTGATCTCCTCGCCGGCCTCTCGCGGGCGGACCCGGCAGTCGTCATACCACTTGTGGAAGTGACCGGCGAGATCCTCGAGGTAGCGCGCAACCCGATGCGGCTCACGCAGTTTGGCCGCCTGGGCGACAGTTCTCGGGAAGTCCGCCAGAGCCGCCAGGAGCGCAGCCTCGGAGTCGTGGGTGAGCAACGACGGGTCGAACCCCTCGGCAAGGTGCACGCCGTCCTCGCCGGCCAACCGGGTGACGTTGCACGTCCTGGCGTGGGCGTACTGCACGTAGAAGACGGGGTTCTCGTTGGTGTGCTTGGACAGCAGGTCGAGGTCGACATCGATCATCGAATCGGTCGAGGACCGGGTGAGCGCGTAGCGCGCGGCGTCGACGCCCACGGCCTCCACGAGGTCCTCGAGCACCACAACGGTCCCGGCCCGCTTGCTCATCCTCACCGGGTGGCCGTCCTTGACCAGGTTGACCATCTGGCCGATCAGGATCTCGAGGTTCTCGTGCGGAGTGTCGCCGAATGCCGCGCACATGGCCATCATCCGCGAGACGTAGCCGTGGTGGTCGGCGCCGAGCATGATGAA
>JAYSQH010000217.1:0-5332 GCA_043721655.1 Phycicoccus sp.
CGCGACGGCGACAGCCAGCTCGCCGTGGTCGACGAAGCCCAGGTCGGGGGACCACACATGTCGCCGAAGGGTGCCGCCACGGGTGAGGGCGACGACCTCGAGGTAGTCCGGGCCGGCATCGACCTGTGTAACGTCTGCTGAGACGTACTGGTGGCCGCGCGCAAACCTCATCGCTCCGCTCCAGCGCTGCACGCCGGCCTGGCTGTACGACTCCACCGGGTCGCAGTTGAACCAGCCGACCCACAGGCCGTCGTCCGTCGCAGGCGCGACCAGCTCGAGATTGCCCACCACGCCGTAGCGCCCCTGGGTCAGACCGGGGCGCCCCGTGACGACCGGCCAGGCTTCACGCTGCAGTATCTGGCCCGAGGTGTCACCGTTCATGCCGCGATCATCGCAGCCCTCAACCGGGGCGCGCCGACCAAGGCCTCAACGACCCGACCACGACGGTCCGCGGAGTCGACGCCTCGGCCAGCTCGTGCGCAACAGCGGCGGACACCTCATACGGCGTGTGCCAGCGACTGCCCTGGGCGGTCTGCGCCCACCCGAGCTGGACGACCACGACGGCGGCCAGGCTCGCCCATGGCCCATCTGGCGACCCAGGCTCCGCCCACCTGCTCGTCGCCACCACCACGACGTGCTCGGTGAGCCTCGACATCATCGGCCAGCTCGGCGGTGCCAGCGCGGGCGAGTACGCGATGACCGCCGCTACATCCCTTCTCTGGTGGGCGACCCAGTGGGTCACAGCAGCCGCGTCCTGCGTGTCGAGCGCCACACGCTCGTCCCAAACGCCCGCCTCCAACCGGCTTCCCCGCGAGATGCCCACCGTGTGCAGCTGGCGCGACCGCAAGAGCAAACCCAAGGGAGCGAGAATGCCTGAGGCACCGATGACGACGTATCGTCCGAGAGCTTGGTCCATCTCTCGCCCCCCTGTCATCGACTCGAGGATCTCCCAATGCCTTGGATCCACGCCACCTTGTCCGCACGCGTCGACGACGTCAACGGCCTCGCCCGAGAACTGGCCAGTGCGGTGGCCACGTCCGCCGGCCTGCAGCCTACAGACGTCGTCGTCCTCGTGACCATCGCAGACGCCTGCGCCGGCTCCGGAGCGGTGGTCACGGTGTCCGGAAGCCGACGTGACGACCGCGTCGAGGCCGACCTCGTAGACGCGGTACGCCAGGTCGTCGCGAGCGGCACCGGCGTCAGCTTCGACCTGGTCGCCGTAATCAGGCACTAGGTCGCTGGTGCCGAACGTGTGTCTACGGTGCTGGCGTGACCGATTCGAGCGGCCGTGAGTTGTTCAACGGGTGCTCGTCATTTTCAAAATCTTGTTTGGTGGCAATGGGTTTCGGGGCTGCTACAGCTTGTTGGTGACGGTCGGCAGCGCCATGTGAGCCTGCGATCGGCCCCGTGAGAAACGCCCTTCAGCAGGGTCAGCCAGCGTCAACGAACCACGCACGACACGGCCGGACCGCAAACCTCTGGAACAGGCTTCGGTCCCTCTCGTCATCCGTAGGTCCTCGGCTCCAGCCCAAGTGATCGCCGATCAACCGCGGCTCACTTTCGACCCCAACTGCGCGACGCTGAAACTTGCACACGAGTCGGCGCTGCCTGCAGTACAGCTGCGAAGTACAGCAGCAGAGCCGCTCTTCGGCGATACGTAGGGTCCCCCGGTGCTTCACTCACGTGCTCAACGCCCTTTGGCGACAACCTCGCCCGTGGTTCGGGACGAAGAGGCCGCAGGTTCAAATCCTGTCACCCCGACCACGTTTGCCCAGGTCAGAGGCCCTACCTGAAATTTTGAGGGCGTCTCTGGCTGCCAGTTCAGCAGCAGAATACGGCCAGTACAGCAACGAAGACGAGAATTGAGCTGCGCATCGAAAGGGCTCCCCTCAGCCTGCGGCGCGCTTCGCTTGTCGCCATCGGGCTGGCCATCGCATAGATCTCCAACGTCATCGACATATCTGGTGTGACGCCGGAGCGGCATGGGCGGGGCTCAGGACTGATCGGCCCGAGCTTCCTATGGCACATTTATGGCACACAAGAGTGAGGAACCCTGGTGACCAGGGTCAGCCAGTGTCAAGCAACCAAGCACAGAAACGGCGGATCGTGAGCGTTCCGTGCGGGTTTCGGTCGCACTCATAATCCGTCGGTCCAGGGTTCAAGTCCCTGCTGCCCCACTGGTATTCATATAGGTCAGCGTCCATCGGCCACGCTCCGCGGCCTGGCCTGGTCGTGGCAACTACACCCATACGCCCTGGTCCGAGGCCAGCCGGGCCGACTATGAACTGTCCTGACCCACAAGCGAACAGCCGCCGAGTCGCTCTGGTGAGTCAGCCCAGGCGGTCTAGGAACTCCCGCGACCGCTGCACCACCAGCGCCGTCGCGTCCGCGTCGTACGACAGCAGTGAACTGTCGGCGAACAGGTGCCGGTCGCCCGGGTAGACGAACAGCGCTGCCAGCTCGGACCCGACCGCCTCGACCAGCTCACGGGCGGCGTCGATGTCGCCCTCCAGCGCGAAGAACAGGTCCTGGTCCATGCCGTGGATCTGCACCGGGACCCCTTGGGGCCACGGTCCGAAGGCCCACTCGCCGGTAATCGGAATGCAGGACTCGTACAGCAGCGCTCCGCGCGCGCCGGGCCGGGTCTGGGCGAGTCGCTGCGCCGTGCCGGCGCCGAACGAGAAGCCGGCAAACACAAGGCCTTCGGGCAGGTCGGCCACCGCCTGGTCGGCGCGCTCGCCGAGCACCTCGCCCCCGATGCTCTGGGTGTACGCGATGCCGTCGTCGATGGTCGCCGGACGCTCGCCGTCGAACAGGTCCGGCGTATGCACAGTGTGTCCGCCCGCGCGCAGATGCTCGGCGAACGCGCGCACCCCATCGGTAAGTCCCTGCACGTGGTGGAACAACACGACTTCGGCCATATCTTCACTCCTGTTATCGGACGTCGGTAACAGAATGATCCACAGCCCTAGATTACTCCAGATAAGCCGGTCAACGAGCAGTTCCCGGACTAGGACCCGTGTAGCCTCGCGCCGGTCCCTCCGACGCTCGCCCGTTACAGCGGGCCGGGGCTCAGAGCTGGGTTAGGCACGTCGAGTGCGACGAAGGTTTCTCCGTCCCGCTGTCCAGCGCAGCAGCACAATGTTCAAGGCAGCCGCGGCACCGAAGCGGGCCATGCACGCCCGCGTGACAGGCCACCTGATAGCGAAGCGCTCGCTGATGTTCCACGCCAGCGAACCGACGGTGTACAAGACCGGTAGCAGTACCAAGGTCGACGGTGCGACGCAGACCAATGCTGCGGCCCAGGCCCAGATGACGATGTGGTCGGGATCAGCCAGCGCCGCGGACCGGTCGGAGCTGCGACCCCACTATCCTCTGATGCGAGCGGCGCATTGACTGCCCCAGACCGCCCACCACGGCGGGTCGTCCACAGAGAATCAGGTGCCGTCATCACCAGAATCGAAAGTCTCACGGTGCACCACCGCCAGATCGACCTCGTGCGGCCGTTTATCACGGCCGTGCGTCGGGCCACGGCCATAGACGTCGTCCTGGTCGAGGCCCGCGACAGCGACGGCCGCAGCGGCTGGGGCGAAGCGCCGACCAGCTGGCGGGTGACCGGCGAAAGCCGTCCGAGCGTGACTGCTGCAGTGGAGGGCCCGCTGACCGCAGCCGTCCTCGGAGCCCCCGCCGACGATCCGGTCGGCACCAGTGCCCTCCTGGCACGAAACCTTATCCGCAACTCTGCAGCGCGGATGGCGGTCGGCTGTGCCCTCTACGATCTGGCCGCCCAGGCATCCGGTGTTCCCCTCTATCGATACCTCGGGGGCGACAAGGGCGACGTCCGCACGGATATGACCCTGTCGGCCGGCCTGCGTGCAGAGGACGACGACGCACTCATCGCGACCGCCCTCCAGCACCGCGACGCCGGTTTCGGCACCTTGAAGGTCAAGGTCGGTGCAGGCGGAGACGACATCTCCTTGTTGCGACGCGTCCGGGCTGAGGTCGGTCCTGATGTCGTCTTGAGGGTCGACGCCAACCAGGGGTGGTCCGCCGAGCAGTCCGTATCCGTCATCAGCGCGTGGGAGGACGCCGGGCTCGGGATCGAGATGGTAGAGCAGCCGGTCGCCATGGATGACCTTGACGGCCTGGAATTCGTGACGCGACATGTAAATACGCCGATTCTTGCCGATGAGTCGGTGTGGACCACGCGCGACCTCAACGAGGTGGTTCGCCGACACGCCGCCGACATGGTGAACGTCAAGCTGGCAAAGACCGGAGGCTTGAGCGAGGCTCTTCGAATGGCCGAGGTGGCCCGTCAGAACGACGTCACGCTGATCGTCGGCTGCATGATGGAAAGCCATGTGGGTATCTCGGCCGCGGCCAGCCTCGCGTGTGCCTTCGAATCGACGAAAGTCTCGGCGCGCGGATCGGCGCACGACCTCGACGCGGGACTCTGGCTGCAGCACTCCCCCGTGACGGGCGGGGCTGCCTACGAGCGCGACGTGGTACGTCTTCGCGATGCTGCGGGGCTCGACATCTCAAAGCTGGCCGCCGACCCGCGCCCGTGACTTGTCTGGCCTTGCCCCTCGTCATGGGCCGAGTCATTCACGGCAGAGCCTCACGCCGGATCGCGAACTCGTTGCGAGCATGCCACGTGCCCGGCCGTCGTGGCCTGGCGTAGGGCTGGGTAATCAGGTGTGCCAGGTGACTTCGCTGATGGTCGCGGTCGCGGTCCAGCCCCGTGTGTGGGCGATGGTGTGGTGGCGACCGCAGAGCAAGGCCCCGTTGGTAAGGCTCGTTACCCCACCGTCGACCCAATGCACGATGTGGTGCGCGTCAGCCCATTGCGGCGGGGCGGTACATCCGGCGATGGTGCAGCCGCGGTCTCGTAGCCACAGCGCCCGGAGCAGGCCCGGGGTGAACAGGCGTCGGGCCCGGCCGACGTTCAGGATCTCTGAGGCTGAGCCGAGCACGACCGGGATGATGGTCGCGTCGCACGCGATCCGGCGTATGGACTCAGGAGGAAGAAGCTGACCGGCCAAGGTGGACCCGGACTCGCAGCGGGTCTTGAGGTCTTCGAAGTCGACGGTGACCCAGAGTGCGGCCTTGGTCGTGGTCGGCGCCTCACCACCCGCTGCCGCTGCCCGCCGGCAGATCGCAACCAAAGCGTCTCCGCGGCGTTGGTCTGAGTTGCGGAGGTCGGAGCAGGTCTTGGTCGGGTTGGGTGCGGACAACGGTCCGAGGATGGCTTCCAGGACCTCTTTGCCTTCGGGGTCCAGCCGGAGGCGGTACTCGGCCATCCCGTCATCGTCACAGGGCTGGGACAGCGACA
>JAYSQH010000218.1:0-17076 GCA_043721655.1 Phycicoccus sp.
GCCGCCCCTTCCTACGCCCCACCAGGGCGCCACCTCGTGGAGGCCACCTGCCTGCTCGATCGACCAGATGGCGACGCGCCCGAAGCCGAGGTGCTGCGACACGTCGGCGAGATCTATGGCTGCGGCACCCCCGGGTGGCGAACCATCATCCGGCACCGCGTCCCCCTCGCCCTGCCGGTGATGCCCCCACCGCTGCGTGCCCGCTCGGCGGTGGCCCTGGGCGAGGGGGTCTTCGTCTGCGGGGACCACCGTGACACCCCCTCAATACAGGGCGCCCTCGTCTCAGGCAACCGTACGGCCATGGCCATACACGCGGCCCTGGCCTAGGGGCACCACCACGTAGTCGTACTCATGAGTGTGTTCGCCCGTCTCATCACCCACGGCGAGAGTCCAACGGGTGATTCTCACGTCGGAGCTGTTGACCTGCACTTGGGGATTCATCTGGGTGCGGTCCTTCCTGGTTTCGCCGGCGCTGGCGTCGAAGACGCGTGTGGGCCCGACCTACGTCGACTTCACCCAGAGCGGCGCCTGCTGGCGCATGGGGGCACGGCCCACACCGGGTCGCGACCGTTCCGGGTCCTTCCCTCTCGGCTCGGGTGTCTCACCCGGGTGTCACCCGGGCAAACGTCCGGAACTGCTTGCAAAGAGCGCGCATTGTCCGGTCAGACAGGCCGCTGGCGCTGAGCAACAGCGGTCTTCAGCCCATGCGCTCGGCGACCTCGGGCGGGAAGCCACCGGTGGCCACCGGTCCCCAGCTCGTGGGCGTGATCCGGATCAGCGACTTGCCCTGGTCGGCCATAGCCTGCTTGTACTCGTCCCAGTCCGGATGCTCGCCGGCGATCGAACGGAAGTAGTCGACGAACGGCTCAGCGGCTTCGGGCATGTCGAGCACCTCCGCATTGCCGTACACCTGCACCCACGGCCCGTCGAAGTCGTCGGAGAGCACGCAGATGCTCACCTCGGGGTCGCGGCGGGTGTTGCTCGTCTTCGCTCGCTGCGGGTACGTCGACACCACGATGCGGCCCTGAGGGTCCACGCCGCAGCTCACCGGGGAAAGCTGGGGCCTGCCGTCACCGCGCGTGGCCGCGTATATTCCCCTGTGTCGGGGACGCAGGAAGTCGAGAAGCTCGTCGCGGGCGACGGTGTCGGCGGTGGCGACCTTGGGCATGCCCACGATGCTAACGCCCTGCCTTTTCGGACCCAGCGCCGAGCAACCCCCGATCCCCGCTCGTCGCATGCCTTCATGCCGGGTCCGTGGTGGTGCACCCCAGTGCCCTCGCCTGTATGCGCACACGTGAGCTGGGTAGGACGGGTCCTCAGGTATCCATCCTGGGTCTGGGGTGTTGGCAGCTGGGTGGTGACTGGGGTCGCGTCAATGAGGCTGACGCGATGGGCGTGCTGCACGCGGCGGTCGACGCCGACCTCACGGCCGCGGCGCGCAGCGTGGCCGTCCACACCAAGGGAGCCACCACCGCCCAGCTGGCACTGAGGTGAGTCCTCGACCAGCCCGGCGTGAGCACGGTCATCCCGGGTGCCCGCAACGCGGCTCAGGTGAAGAGCAACGCCACCGCTGCTGATCTGGAGCCGCCGTCGGTCGACGTCCTGGATGCTCTGCGCGACATCTACGACACGCAGATCCGCGAGCATGAGCGTGACCGCTGGTGACGCATGGTAGTAAATCCAAGGTCGGCGAGGGCGTCAGGGAAGCACACCAAGATCGAGTGGCTCGACTACGGCAGCGCTATCGCGCTTCGCGTACCAGAGCAACGCGACTGCCCTCTGGGACCTGAACGAACGGCTGAGGCGGCGTGACCTTCCACGCCCCGCTCGATAGCGGGCAGGGAACTTCCGGGGCATGGTTGTGAACTCTTGGCTGCATCTCGACACGACTTGACCTGGCATTCGTCGATGTCGTGCCAAGCGAGGCTCTTGGCTGTCGAAGGCGACGTCGGCAGAACGAACCGACTGGACGACCAGGGGGCGATGATAACTCCGCGCGGCTCCGGGCAGCCTCGTTGTAGCCTGCCGCCATGGCGCATGACACGACCGTCATCGAGCGAGTTGACGGGTGCTGTGGTGAGCTGGTGTTGCAGGCACGCGACGGCCATTACGAGATCGTGGCGAACGGTGTGTTCTTGATGGACACCCGGGACGGCCGGTCGGAAAGGCTGCACGTGAAGGCCGCGGCTGACCGCATGCCAGCTCCAGGTCGGATGCTGATCGGCGGACTCGGCGTGGGGTTCTCGCTGGCTGCGGCGCTCGCTCATCCGGGTGTCGGTGAGGTGCACGTCCTCGAGCGGGAATCGGCCGTGATTCGGTGGAACCGGGGTCTGCTGGCGCCTTTCAACGCGGACGCCCTCAGTGACCCGCGGGTCCAGACCCATGAGGTCGACGTGGCCGACTGGCTGGCGCACGCGCCGGCGCGCTCGCTCGATGCCATCTGTCTCGACGTCGACAACGGACCTGACTGGCTGGTGTCACCCGGCAACAGCTGGCTGTACGAGGACGACGGACTTCGCGCCGTCGCTCGCGTGCTGTCGGCGGACGGCGTGCTGACCATCTGGAGCGCAACGCCCTCTCCCGCCTTTGTCGCGCGGATGAATGACCACTTCACTGAGGTGGATGTCACCGCCGTATCCGTGGCCCGGGGGGAGCCGGACGTGATCCTGCGAGGTAGTGGACCGCGGTAGTCAGCGCAGCAGGTGGCCCAGGTCGGGGTGGCGGTCGCGGTAACCCTGCAGAAGAACCCTTGCCGTCGAGACCGAGTCGACCAGCGGGTGGAGCGCAAAAGCCATGAGTGCCAACGAAGCTGACCGACTTCGAGCCGCCTCGATGGTCAGCTGCTCCACCGCCTTGACCTGCTGTACGAGGCCGAGCTGGGGGCCGGCCAGAGCCAGTGTCGCCAGCGGATGAGGTCCATCGTCATCGACGGTGCAGGGGACTTCGACGACGGCCTCCGCGGGCAGCCCAGGCACAGCAGAACCGTTGCGAACATTGAGGATCATCGTGCTTCGCTCGTTGCGTGCAACCGCGCCCATGATGGCGAGAGCGACGCCTTCGTAGCCTCCGCCTTCGATGTCGGCGGCATCGCGGGCTTCAAGCTCTGCCCGGCTCTCCTTCATGTAGGTCGCATCGCGCTCTTCCCGGATCCGCCGCCATTCATGCAGTGCCGCATCGGGCCGGGCCCTGACCGCGTCATAGAAAGCTCGTTGCTGGTCAAGCAGGAACTCACCGCGGGTCTGCGCGTCCCCCCGGATCGAGGCAACCGCATCACGGGTGAAGTAGTAGTAGTAGAGGTACTCGTTCGGCAGGCAGCCCAGAATCTGGATCCACTCCGTTCCGAAGAGCCGCCCCTCCTCGATGGTGGTCAGCCGCCCGGCGTCTGCGATGAGGTCCGGCAGCACATCGCGACCGTCATGGCCGAGAGCACGCAGCCAGCCCAGGTGGTTGAGGCCGACGTAGTCCGCCGACGTGTGGTCCGGGTCAAGGCCCAGTGCTCGGGCAGCCCTGCGGCTCAGGCCGATCGGCGAGTCGCAGATCCCGACCACGCGTTCGCCCAGCACCTGCTGCATGGCCTCGGTGATCATGCCGGCCGGGTTGGTGAAGTTGATGACCCAGGCGAGTGGGCAGATCTGGGCGATCCGCTCCGCAATGTGTATGGCGACCGGGACGGTCCGCATCCCGTAGGCGAGGCCGCCCGGGCCGGTGGTCTCCTGACCGAGGATGCCCAGGTCGAGGGCGACGCGCTCGTCCGCGGTTCGACCTTCGAGGCCGCCGACGCGGATGGCTGAGAAGACGAAGTCCGCGCCGTCCAGGGCTCGGTCCAGATCCATGGTGGTCTCCACCGATGGGGCGCTTTCATGTTCCTGTGCCATCTGGGCAGTGACCCGGGCGATCGCGTCCAGGCGATCCGGCACCACGTCATACAGGGAGACGCGGTCAATGCGGGGACTGCCGAGATCACGCAACAATGCCCCGTAGACGAGGGGGACGCGGAAGCCGCCGCCGCCCAGGATCGCCAGCTTCATGTTCTCGCACCACGATTCGTTGCCTCGGTGACGGCCGCAGTATGCCAGCATTGGGGGCAGGAATGGAAGGACTTCACCTGTGTCGGAACCCAACTACGACCCACTGGCGAGCTGCCGCATCGAGGACGGCCCGGAGTTCGACCTGTTCCTCTGCGGAACCGTCTTCCTGGACATCATCTTCACTGGCATGGAGGCCATGCCCACCAGCGGCACCGAGGTCTGGGCCGAGGGTATGGGCTCCAGCCCGGGAGGGACTGCCAACCTGGCGATCGCCGCCAGCCGGCTTGGCCTGCGGACCTCCCTGGCTGCTGCCTTCGGTGACGACGACTACGCCGATTTCTGCTGGCGGACCCTGGCGGAGCAGGAGCACGTGGACCTGGGCCGCTCGCGACGCTTCGACCAATGGCATTCCCCGGTGACGGTCTCGATGGCAGTCGACCGTGACCGCAGCATGGTGACGCACGGGCACCCCTCGCCCATCTCCCCGACCGAGATGATCGGTCAACCGCCGCTCTCCCGCGCCGTCATCGTGGACGTGAGCCACGGCGATGCCCTGGGAGAGCCGGACCGGCCGACCTGGGCCGACCTTGCCCGCAACGAAGGCGCGCTCGTCTTCGCCGACGTCGGCTGGGATCCCACCGGGGTGTGGTCGCCGACCGTCCTGGACCAGCTCGCCTACTGCCACGCCTTCATGCCCAACGCGACCGAGGCGATGGCCTACACGCGGACCGAGACCGCACAGGATGCGCTCTACTCCCTGGCCGACCGCGTCCCGCTGGCCGTGGTGACGAACGGCGCCGAGGGCGCCTTCGCGATCGACTCGAATACCGGCGAGGAGGCTCGGGTCCCCGCGCTGCGAGTGTCGCCGCTCGACCCCACCGGTGCCGGTGACGTCTTCGGTGCCGGTCTGGTCGTCGGCACCTTGGCCGGTTGGCCCCTGAACAACCGGCTCGCGTTCGCCACCTTGTGTTCGGCCCTCGCCGTCCAGCAGTTCGGCGGATCTCTGGCGGCGCCGGGCTGGGGGGACATTGCGGACTGGTGGCACGACGTCCGCGACTCCGAGGACGGCTCCAGCTATCGCTGTTCACTCAGGCGCCGGTACGCGTTCCTCGAAGAGATTGTCCCCACCGTTCCCGTCGGCGCGGTCCGCAGGGCTGCGGCCACCATCGCGCGTCAGGCGGACGTGGCAGGAGCACCATGATCGGGCGGGATGACGACTACTGCGGTTCGTGAGCATCTGGTCGAGGTGGCCCATGTGCTTGGACTCGAACGACCCGGGTACCCGTACGAGAGCAACCCACCCCCGGTGATAAGGAATATACCCAGCGGGGGTATAGTTGGAGACCGTGAAAGATACCCCCGACGGGTACCTGCGAAGGAGGAGAACCGTGCATACCGATGCGCCGGGCTACCACGCCTCTAAGGAGGCCCATCTGAAGCGACTGCGCCGGATCGAGGGACAGGTCCGCGGCATCCACAAGATGGTGGAGCAGGACACCTACTGCATCGACGTGCTGACCCAGATCTCTGCGGCCACCAAGGCGTTGGAGGCGGTCGCGCTCGCCCTGCTCGACGAGCACCTTAACCACTGCGTCACCCACGCCATCCAGGGCGGCGGCGATGATGCGTCGGACAAGCTGAAGGAAGCCTCGGCCGCGATCGCGCGCCTGGTCCGTTCCTGAACCGATCCACCCAGTGACACTTACAACCCAGTGACACTTACAACCCAGAATCCAAAGCCAACAAGGAGAACCAGATGAGCACCCAGACCTTCCCCGTGACCGGACTGACCTGCGGACACTGTGTCGGCGCCATCAGCAGCGAGCTGAGCGTGCTGGCCGGCGTCACGGACGTGCAGGTCGACCTCGTCGTCGACGGCACCTCCACCCTGAGAGTCACCGCTGACCAGCCACTCACGGACGATGAGGTGGCCGTCGCCCTGGTCGAGGCCGGCGACTACAAGCTCATCTCCGTCTGACAGCTCTTCGCCGACTGAACCTGCCGTAAACCTGCGCGTGCTCCTGCGCAGGGAGAGAGGAATCCCATGACCACCAGCACTGCCGACCAGATCGCCGAGGACCGCAGCGTCGAGCTCGTCATCGGCGGGATGACCTGCGCCTCATGCGCCGCCCGGATCGAGAAGAAGCTGAACAAGCTTGAGGGCGTCGTCGCCACAGTCAACTACTCCACCGAGAAGGCCAAGGTGGCGTATTCCGGGTCGCTCACTCCCGAGGACCTGATCGCGACCATCGAGGCGACCGGCTACACCGCAGCTCTGCCTGCGCCCAAGGTCGACAAGAGCGCGGCCGGTGAAGCTGAGGATGACGAGAAGGACGACGAAGTCGCCCGTCTGCGACAACGTCTGATGATCACCGCGAGCCTGAGCCTGCCGGTGCTGCTCCTTTCGACCATCCCATTCCTACAGTTCGACAACTGGCAATGGATGGCGCTGACCTTGGCCTCTCCCGTTGTGGTGTGGGGTGCCATGCCGTTCCACCGCGCTGCGTTCACCAACGCCCGCCACCGCGCGGCGACCATGGACACCCTGATCTCCGTAGGTGTCAGCGCCGCATGGCTGTGGTCGCTGTGGGCTCTGTTCCTGGGTGGCGCCGGGAAGGTCGGCGAGCGGATGACCTTCAGCATCGCGCCCGCCCGCGACGGCGCGGCGGCACACATCTACCTCGAGGCCGCCGCGGTGATCACCGTCTTCATCCTGGCCGGGCGCTACTTCGAGGCCACTGCCAAGAAGAGCTCGGGCGCTGCACTTCGAGCGTTGATGAACATGGGAGCCAAGGACGTCGCCGTGCTGCGCGATGGCGTCGAGGTCAGGATCCCAATCGAGCAGCTCGCTCTCGAGGACATCTTCGTTGTTCGCCCCGGGGAGAAGGTCGCTACCGACGGTCTCGTGACCGAGGGCACCTCTGCGATCGACGCCTCGATGCTCACCGGCGAGTCGGTCCCGGTCGAGGTCGGTCCCGGCGACCTCGTGGTCGGTGCGACCGTCAACGCGGGTGGACGGCTCATGGTCCGTGCCACCCGGATCGGCGCGGACACCCAGCTGGCACAGATGGCACGCCTGGTTGAGGAAGCACAGAACGGCAAGGCTCAGGTCCAACGCCTGGCCGACCGGGTCTCCGGCATCTTCGTCCCCGTCGTCATCCTGCTGGCCCTGAGCACCCTGGCCGTGTGGCTGCTGACCGGACACTCCGCGACCGCGTCGTTCACCGCCGCTGTCGCCGTCCTGATCATCGCCTGCCCCTGCGCCCTAGGCCTTGCCACCCCAACCGCCCTGATGGTCGGAACCGGACGCGGGGCTCAGCTCGGCATCCTGATCAAGGGCCCACAAATCCTCGAGTCCACCCACAAGGTCGACACGATCCTGCTCGACAAGACCGGCACCATCACCACCGGGAAGATGAGCGTGGCAGCGGTCCACGCCACCACGGACGAAACCGTGGCCGAGGTACAGACTCTTGCCGGCGCCCTCGAGGATGCCTCCGAGCATCCCATCGCCAAGGCGATCGTCGTTGCCGCCAAGGCAGCCCACGACGACACCCTGCCCACGGTCGCGGACTTCAGCAACCACGACGGCAGGGGAGTCTCCGGGTTCGTGGACGGGCACGCGGTCCTGGTCGGACGGCGTACCTGGCTCGCCAAGGAGTGGTCGATCAGCGCCCCCGACGACCTGGTCGCCAAAGCCGACGCGGCCGAGGGCCGTGGTCAGACCCCGGTCTGGGTGGCCTGGGACGGGGCCGCCCGCGGCATCATCGTGGTGTCCGACACCATCAAGGACACCTCGGCGCAGGCGATCGAGCAGTTCCGCGCTCTGGGGCTTCGACCGATCCTGCTGACCGGTGACAACTCCCGGGCCGCCCACGCGGTCGCGGCCCTGGTCGGTATCGCGCCGGAGGACGTCATCGCCGAGGTCCTGCCCGCAGACAAGGTCTCCGCAGTCAAGGCCCTGCAGGGCCAGGGAAATATCGTGGCGATGGTCGGTGATGGTGTCAACGACGCCGCCGCGCTGGCCCAGGCCGACCTCGGGCTCGCCATGGGCACGGGCAGTGATGTGGCCATCGAGGCCTCGGACCTGACCTTGGTCCGCGGGGACCTGCGGGCGGCAGCGGACGCCATACGGCTGTCCCGCACGACGCTGAGGACCATCAAGGGCAACCTGTTCTGGGCGTTCGCCTACAACGTCGCTGGCATCCCCCTGGCCGCCTTCGGACTGCTCAACCCGCTGATCGCGGGCGGGGCGATGGCATTCAGCTCGGTCTTCGTGGTGAGCAACAGCCTGCGCCTGCGCCGATTCACCCCGCTGACGACGCCGAGCTCGACGACGACTGGCTGATCGCCTGGCCGCAGCCGCCCGGTTCCCTGCGTTCGACCGGATGCTCCTGGCGATGATGGTCGAGCACCGCCGTGGCGCCGTGGCGATGGCCAAGGACGAGCTGGCTCAGGGTGCCAACCCGGAGGCCAAACGGCTGGCCCAGTCGATCGTGGTCGGTCAGTCCAAGGAGATCGCCGAGATGAACTCGATGATGGCGAGCATCTAAGGCTGAGCGCCGGAACAGCGGCTTTGGTTCGTCAGTGTCTCTGGCCAGGGGGTTGGCCCTGTCCTGCTGTGGCCAGGACCAGCGCGGTCATCGCCTCGGATGCTTCGCTGTTCGTCAGGCCGTGGTCCAGGCACAAGGATCGCCAGGTCCCGAAGGAGACCGAGTGGCCCAGGACGGCACTGACGCGTCTGCGGCGCGATCCCCGAAGCGCGAACGGCCGGAGCAGGGTGTCGCAGTAGCGGGTTTCGGTCTCGGCCGTTCCCTGGAGCACCTCAACCGGCACTGCGGCCCGGTCGCGTTGCACGTTCGCCAGCATGGGTTCGGCTTCGCGGTAGAAGCGGTATAGGTCGGACAGGCCGGCCTGCAGCCGCTGCGCCGGATCGCGAACTTGGCTCCATGCCGCGGGCTCCGGGAGGGTCTGGCCGGACGCCCAGTGTTGGCTGCATGCGGCGAACAGCGCACTGTCGTCAGGGAAGTGACGATAAACGGTCAGTCGAGTGACCCCGGCCTCTTCGGCAAGCGCGGAGACCGTCGTCGATGCCGGGCCAATAGTTCCGTGCAGGCGAACCGCCGCGTCGACGATGCGCAGACGAGTCTCAGCGACGTCGTCGGCTCTCTTGAGCATCCGATAGGTGCGGGTATTGGAGGAACGATCGTGTTCACTCAACTCTTGACTTCTCCCTTCCGGCGTTGGACAGTATTCAGGATACAGCAGTGTTCACCCATCTTGGAAAGTAGGCGAGTCATATGACGACTACCAGTCCGCCACCCCTGACCGTGTTGCAGCCAGGCGAAGGGGGAACCGGCGACCTCGGGTCCATCGGGGTGGACTTCAAGCTGTGGGGCCGCGACACCGGTGGGGAGTTGTCGGTGGTGGAGCATCCGTTCCCGGTGGGGGCTCTGGTGCCGCCACATCTGCACACCCGCGAGGACGAGTACTCGATCGTGACGCAGGGAGAGATCGGCTTCCGGTCCGGCGACCGGGAGGTCGTGCTCGGGCAAGGCGGATACATCACCAAGCCGCGCGGGGAGATGCACACGATGTGGAACGCGGGAAAGGTCCCCGCCAGGATGATCGAGATCATCAGGCCCGCCGGGTTCGAAGACTTCTTCCGTGATTTGTCCGACCTGCTCGCATCCGGTCCGCCAGAGCCGGGGCGGATCCCGGCTCTGGCCGAGCGATACGGTCTGCAGTTCGGCCAGCCGGACTGGCTGCCCGGGGTGATCTCTCGTTACGGATTGACGCCGCCCAACTAGCTGATTGGCCTACACCTTGACGGGACAGCAGTATGAGACACCGTCAAGCCAGGTCGGCCAGGTCTCAGATCTTGTCCGCGTTCGGCAATGAACGCACGGATGGCGTCACGGATCTCGTTCAGGTCAGACACGAGACTGAGTATGCCGCCTCTCTCCCGACACTGAGCCCGAGGGCTAGAGTTGCCAACGTAATTGCGGCCCGACGGGCTTCCGTCTCAGGACATGCCCCCACCCGCACGAATCACTTCGTGTTGCCTGGGGTTCTGTCCTGTGACGCTGTACCGCCAATCGGTCCGCGGATTCTCCGCCGTCGAGCATCACTTCGCCGACCTCATCGCTGAGCAGATGACGATCCAAACCGGACGCAGACCATCCGCAGGCGAGTATCGCTCGTGGGAACGAAGCATCCCGGCCTTGCGTGCAGATCTGTTGTCAGCCGGTCTGTCCGATGTTGAGATGCTCTTCGAGTATCAGCTCCCGCTCACGAGTAAGCGGGCCGACGTCGTTCTCGCTGGTCGGCATCCGAAGACCGGCGATCCCTCGTATCTTGTCGTCGAGCTGAAACAGTGGAGTCGAGCCGAGCAGTTCGAGGACAGTGACACACTCGTCAGGATCGAACAGTACGGCGAGCGACCGGTGACTCACCCAGTGCTTCAGGTCAGGGACTACTGCGAGTACATGCTCGGCTTCACCGCCGTTCTTGCTGACGCTCCCTTGACTCTGGCCGGTGTCGCCTACCTGCACAACGCCACAGATGGCGGGGTCAACGATCTCTTCAGTCTCGAAGGCGACCGCCTCGGCAGCCTGTTCACCGGTCAGCGACGCAGCGAGTTCCAGGACTTCCTCAGATCTCGTTTTGCCGAAGGTCACAGTGGTGCGCCGTATGCCGACGCCTTGCTTGCCAGCCGCATTGCGCCCACCCGGCAGCTCTTGGCCGTGGCAGCAGATGAAGTACAGCGGCGCGAGATGTTCGTGCTGCTCGACGAGCAGCGAGACGCCTTCAACTTCGTCATGCATGCCGTGGAGCGTGCGCGCCAGGCAAACACGAAGACAGCGGTGATCGTCTCGGGTGGCCCAGGCTCGGGCAAGAGCGTCATCGCGCTCTCGTTGCTGGGCGAGCTGTCGCGACAAGGTCGCACGGTCCTGCACGCCACGGGGTCTCGTTCGTTCACCCACACGTTGCGCAAGGTGGCCGGCGCGCGAGCACCCCAGGTGCAGAAGATGTTTCAGTACTTCAACTCGTTCATGGCGATCGAGCCGAACAGCCTCGACGCCCTGATTCTGGACGAGGCGCACCGCATCCGCGAGACGTCCGTGTCGCGTTGGACCAAAGCCGAACACCGGACGGGGCGCCCGCAGATCGAGGAGCTTCTTGCTGCCGCCCGCGTGCCGGTCTTCTTGCTCGACCAGTTCCAGGTCGTGCGCCCGGGTGAGCAAGGCACTGTCGAGGACGTCGAGAAGCACGCGCACGCCAACGGCATCCGCGTGAAGAAGATCAACCTCGATGCCCAGTTCCGTTGTGGCGGCTCGGAAGAGTACCTCTTGTGGGTGGAGCGACTGCTTGGTCTTACTCCAGGAGGCCCGACGGAGTGGACCGGCGATCCCCACTTCGACGTCGAGGTCGCCGACTCTCCAGCCGAGATGGAGGCATCGCTCGAGACCAGGCTCGCAGATGGCTACAGCGGCCGTATCGCGGCCGGCTACTGCTGGCCCTGGAGCGACCCCGCACCGGGCGGCATGCTCGTGCGCGATGTGCAGATCGGCGAGTGGTCACGCCCGTGGAACCTCAAGGGCGATCGGTCCCAGGGCGGAGCTCCGGCGGCGGCACTGTGGGCCACGGACCCAGCCGGGTTCGGCCAGGTGGGGTGCGTCTACACCGCTCAGGGTTTCGAGTACGACTACGCCGGTGTGATCATCGGGCCTGATCTGGTGTGGCGCGAGACCGGTTGGGTGATGGTTCGTTCGGCCAACAAGGACCCGGACTTTCGAAACCGAACCAAGGTCAGCGACTCCGAGGCGGACCGTCTGATCCGCAACGTTTACAAGGTCTTGCTCACCCGCGGCATGCGCGGAGTCGCGCTCTACTCGGTTGACGCCACGACGAATGCTCGCCTCCGTGAGCTCGTGGGCAACAGGGCCAGCGCCGTCACGTCGTAGCCGAACCAAGGTGCTGTCGGACGGAGACTCTGGTCCACGTCACGCCTCGTGCTGGTTCGCGCGGTGAAGTAGGTTCGAAACCCCTGCATCTGAAGGAGTGCCCGTCATGATCGACCGCGCGAGGTTGACCGAGTTGTTCGCGCGCGAGCGGGCCGATTTCGTCGCCCGGCACCCGCTGTCGGCGACGGCCTACGAGCGCGCCGACCACCTTTTCGGCCGGGTGCCGATGACCTGGATGAACAAGACCGTAGGCGGCTTCCCAGTCTACCTCGACCGCGCGCTGGGCAACCGGGTCTGGGACATCGACGGTTTCGAGTACGTCGACTTCGCGCTCGGGGACACCGGCGCGATGGCGGGGCACTCGCCCGAGGCGACCGTGGCCGCCATACAGCACCGCATCGGCACGCTGGGCGGCATCACCACGATGCTTCCCACCGAGGATGCCGAGTGGGTCGGCGCCGAGCTGACCCGTCGGTTCGGGCTCGAGCGCTGGAGCTTCTCGCTGACCGCGACCGATGCCAACCGCTGGGCGATCCGCCTCGCGCGGGCCCTGACCGGCCGGCCCAAGATCCTGTTCAACAGCTACTGCTACCACGGCAGCGTCGACGAGTCGCTGATCGTCGTCGGTCCCGATGGCGAGGGCATGAGCCGGCCCGGCAACGTCGGCGAGCCGGTCGATGTGCCCCTCACATCGCGGGTCGCGGAGTTCAACGATCTCGAGGGCCTCGAGCGCCAGCTCGCACATGGTGACGTCGCGGCCGTGCTCATGGAGCCGGCGCTGACCAACATCGGGATCGTCCTGCCGGAGCCCGGCTACCTCGAGGGCGTGCGCGAGCTCACCCGCCGGTATGCCGTGCTGCTCATCAACGACGAGACCCACACCTTCTCAGCGGGGCCGGGTGGAGCGACCAAGGCGTGGGGGCTGGAGCCCGACATGCTGGTCATCGGAAAGTCGATCGCAGGCGGCATCCCGATGGGTGCCTACGGTATGAGCTCAGAACTGGCCGGCCGCGCCCTGGCCCGCACCGACCTGGACCTTGTCGACATGGGTGGTGTTGGCGGCACCCTGGCCGGTAACCCGCTGTCGATCGCAGCCACCCGGGCGACTCTCGAGCACGTCCTGACCGACCGTGCATTTGGCCAGATGATTGACACCGCAACGTATTTCGCGGCCGGCGTTCAGTCGGTGATCGATCAGAACGGCCTGCCATGGTCACTGAGCCAGCTCGGCGCGCGGGCGGAATACCGCTTTGCCAGCCCTGCACCCCGTAACGGCACCGAGTCGGCGGCCACCGCCGACGCCGAGCTCGAGGATCTCATTCACCTTTACCTGCTGAACCGCGGCATCATGTTGACGCCCTTCCACAACATGGCACTGATGTCGCCGGTCACCACCACGGCGGACGTCGACCTCCACCGCGGCGTCTTCGGTGCCGTAGTCGCGGAGCTTGTGCGTGGCTGAACGCGATTCTTTCGTCTATTTTGCGTATGTTCCCCCCCGGCCTCGCTCATCCTTTTTGACTGAGCGCTTTGGTTCCAATTCGCGCTTACATTCTAAAAGGGGAGTTTTCGACCTCGACCCTTGTTCGCGAACTCCGTCTTTGTCAGGTTTGGAGGGGTCTTGGTAGTCCATTCGACTGATCGCGCCCGCTACGTCAAGATAGGTGGCGAGCTTTCCCGGGAGTTCTCCGGCGTGCAGATCCTTCAGCGAGCGGTCAGGTAAGCAGTCGAGGGCGTTGATGGCTGTGACTTTGCCGGAGTCTCTCTGCGGTCCCATCACGGTCAGGTGCAGACGCCCGCTTGGACGTCCCCCGCTGTGTGGGCGGCCGATGCCATGCAGGTCCCCCTGGGTGAGGGGCCGTCGCTTGAGCCGATGTGGGTCTCGGACTGCGCCACCGACGAGATCGCGGCAAGGCTGGAGGACCTGCAGGATGTGCTGGGTGAAGAACCGGGCGCGGACGCCTACACCACCGGGCGGATGGTTCGCGCCGCCCTCGACGAGCGCGCGTCACGACCCTGGCCGGAATGGTCATCGCCCAGCTCGGGGTGGGTCCTGAGGATGCCCTGGCGCTGCTGAAAGCCCATGCCTACGCCGACGGCACGTCCATAGCGGTCATCGCCAAGGCGGTCGTCGAACGCCGGCTCGATTTCAGCGTTGAGGACGACAGTAGGGCTGTTCAGACCTGATCAAGGGAGACGGCGCCGGGCGTCGCCGACCGCCACTGCGGAGGGAATCGTCACCTGCTTCCGGCAACGGCAGCGGCCAGTTCGAGGGTCGATGTCAGCGGCAGGGACCATACAGGAGGATAATGGGTGCATGGCCTCACCAGCGCCAAGGCGCCGACTGCCCGGAAGTCCCTTCAATGCCGCCCGCGATGCGATACCGCCGGACGAGGTTTTTGCGGTGGGTGACCGCGTCGCCCATGACCGCCACGGACTGGGCCGCGTCCTCTTCGTCAGCGGAACTGCGGCTGTCGATGCTGACTTCGGTTCTGGCACCCGTCGTGTGTCCACGCCGACCAACAAGATGCACAAGCTCTGATCTGATCTGAGTCATCCGGCTGCAGGGTTCGCCTTGCAGGCCATGGGCGACGTGCTTTCGCAGACCCCTTCGATGGGGCCATAAGTCTGCGTGAGGCAGCATGCCAAGATGCACCGCGTGAACGAATACATGAAGGTCAACCAGGCCAACTGGGATCAGCGGGCGCCGGCGCACGCGATGTCGCCCGGCTACAACGTGCAGCGGTTCATCGACGACCCTGCCTTCATCGGCGAAGTGGTGCAGTTCGACCGTCCCCGGCTCGGTGATGTGCGCGGGCGCAGTGGCGTGCACCTGCAGTGCCACATCGGCACGGACACCCTTGGCCTCTCCCGTCTCGGGGCCAGGATGACCGGTCTGGACTTCTCCTCTGCGGCGATCAAGGAGGCGCGCGCGCTCGCCGCGAAGTCCGGCGACGACGTGAGCTTCGTCGAGTCCGACGTCTATGACGCGGCATCCGTCCTGGGACGCGAGCGGTTCGACCTGGTCTTCACCGGTATCGGCGCCCTCTGCTGGCTGCCGAGCATCGCGCGATGGGCCGCCACTGTTGCGGCTCTGCTCAAGCCCGGCGGCCGGCTGTTCATCCGTGAGGGCCACCCGATGCTCTGGTCGCTTGCTGACGCCCGCCCGGACGGACTTCTGGTTGTTGACCTCCCGTACTTTGAGCGAGACGAACCCAGTGTGTGGGAAGACGGCGGCACCTATGTCGAGACCGATGTGGTCTTCACGGCCAACACGACCCATGAGTGGAGCCATGGCCTCGGCGAGATCGTGACGGCCCTCATCGCCGAGGGCCTGCAGATCACCGGGCTGGACGAACACGACAGCGTTCCCTGGGACGCCCTGCCGGGGCAGATGACCAACGATGATCGCGGTGAGTGGCGACTGACCGATCGACCCTGGCGACTGGCCGCGAGCTACACGCTCCAGGCCCTCAAGCCGGCCTGAGCGGTTTGTGACTGAGATCATGGACGGCCTTGACGGGAGCGGGACCTAGGTCCCCGCCTCGGACCGGAATCGCCCGTGTGCCGCGGTTAGCGTGGAAGTGCTTTTACTGGACTACCACGAAGGACTGAGTCATGAGCGTCACCCGGATCGAAGAAGATCTGCTGGGTTCCAGAAAGGTGCCGATCGGCGCCTACTACGGCATACACACTGCGCCTGCCATGGAGGGCTGCAAGATCAGCTCAGCGAAGATCAGCGATGTGCCTGAGATGGTGCGCACCTCCCCGGAGAATCTCATCCGGCTCGAGTTCAGAGGCAAGGTCCTTGCCGCACAGACCGACTCGGCTGTCTCGGGCGTGACCTCATGATCGCCGTCCAGTTCGCGGTCGTCCTCGCGGCGATCTTCCTCGGAGCCCGCCTGGGTGGTATCGCCATCGGCTTCGCCGGGGGACTCGGCGTACTCGTTCTGGCACTTCTCGGGCTGACCCCCGGCGAGATGCCCCTCGATGTCGTGTCGATCATCATGTCCGTCATCGCCGCCATCGCCGCGATGCAGGTGGCCGGCGGCATGGACTATCTCGTCGATCTCGCCGATCGCATCCTGCGCAAGAACCCCAAGTACCTCACGTTCCTCGCGCCGGTCATCACCTATCTGATGACCCTCATGGCTGGCACCGGGCACACCGCCTTCTCGACGATGCCCGTCATCACCGAGGTGGCCAAGGAGAACAACATCCGTCCGTCGCGGCCGCTGTCGGTGGCCGTCGTCGCCTCACAGATTGCCATCACGGCCTCGCCGATCTCGGCTGCTGTGGTCTTCTTCTCCAGCACGTTGGAGAAGAAGGGGATCGACTACCTGTCGCTCCTCGCTGTGGCCATCCCCTCGACGTTCCTCGCCTGCATGGCGACCGCCGGCATCATGATGGCGATCGACAAGGTCCGGGGCAACACCGAGCTGAGCACCCATCCCGAGTACCAGAAGCGCCTTGCCGCGGGCACCGTGGTCGTCAAGGGCCGCCAGGAACGTGAGATCGCGCCCCGGGCCAGGTTATCCGTGCTGATCTTCGTCATTGGTCTGCTCGGCGTGATGTCCTACGCCACGGCGATCAGCAAGAAGATCGGCCTGATCACCGATCCGGTGATGACCCGCGACCAGGCGATCATCGCGATCATGCTGTCGACCGCCGCGCTCATCGTTCTCATCTGCAAGGCGCCGACCGACAAGGTCCTCTCGGCGTCGACGTTCAAGTCGGGTATGAGCGCGAGCATCTGTGTGCTGGGTGTCGCCTGGATGGGCACCACCTTCGTGAGCGCCCACGAGAAGGAGATCATGAGCTTCTCCGGTGACCTGCTCAGCAACCAGCCGTGGCTGCTCGCAGTCGTGCTCGTCTTCGCCTCGGCCCTGCTCTACTCGCAGGCCGCCACGACCAAGGCACTCATGCCAACGGCTTTGGCGATCGGTGTCGCACCGTTCGCGGCAGTGGCAGCCTTCCCCGCGGTATCGGCGCTGTTCATCCTCCCGACGTACCCGACGCTTCTGGCGGCGGTGCAGATGGACGACACCGGGACCACCCAGATCGGCAAAGCGGTGTTCAAC
>JAYSQH010000219.1:0-3145 GCA_043721655.1 Phycicoccus sp.
AACCTCGGCGCTGCCCTCGCCGAGTGCGGACGCAAGGTGCTTCTTGTCGACTTCGACCCGCAGGGCGCCTTGTCCGTCGGCCTGGGCGTGCCGATCCAGGAGCTGGATGTCACGATCTACAACCTGCTGGTCGAGCGCGGGCACAACGTCCACGACGTGATCCAGCACACCAACACCGAGAACCTCGACATCCTGCCGGCCAATATCGACCTGTCGGCCGCCGAGGTGCAGCTGGTCGGCGAGGTGGCCCGAGAGATGGTGCTGTCCCGCGTCCTTCGACCGCTCGTGGATGACTACGACGTGATCCTGATCGACTGCCAGCCCTCGCTGGGTCTGCTGACGGTCAACGCCTTGACCGCGTCGCATGGCGTGATCATCCCGCTGGAGTGCGAGTTCTTCGCGATGCGCGGGGTCGCGCTCCTGGTGGAGACCATCGACAAGATCTGCGACCGCCTTAACCCTCGACTACAGGTCGACGGCATCCTGGCGACGATGTACGACAGCCGCACCCTGCACAGCAAGGAGGTCGTGCGAAGCGTCGTCGACCACTTCGGCGACAGGGTCTTCCACACCGTCATCAGCCGCACCGTGAAGTTCCCGGACTCCTCACTGGCCGCTGAACCGATTACCACCTATGCCTCGACCCACTCAGCAGCTGAGGCATACCGTCAGCTGGCCCGTGAGCTGATCTCCCGGGGTGGGACGGCCTGAGCACCATGAGCTCGGTCATGGCGCCAGGGTCGGCCATGACTCCCGGCGGGGTGCTGCGGAGGGCTGGCAGCCGGCCGTTCGAGGTACATCTGGACGTCTTCCAGGGTCCGTTCGAGCTCTTGCTCGGGTTGATCTCCAAGCACAAGCTCGACATCACCGAGATCGCCCTGGCCAAGGTGACCGACGAGTTCATGGCACACATCAGGGCCCATCAGGCTGCTGACACCGAATGGGACCTGAGCCAGGCCTCGGAGTTCCTGCTGGTGGCGGCAACTCTGCTCGATATCAAGTCGGCCCGCCTGTTGCCGCAGCTGGGCCTGGAAGACGAGGAGGACCTGGCCCTCATCGAGGCCCGGGACCTGCTCTTTGCCCGGCTTCTGCAGTACCGCGCCTTCAAACAGGTTGCTGCCACCTTCGCTGAGCGGATGGCAACGGCGGGTCGTATGACGGCCCGCCAGGCAGGGCTGGAACCGCAGTTCGCGGCGCTGCTGCCCGAGCTGATCATGGGCATCAGCCCCGAACAGCTGGCCATGATCGCGGCCCATGCGATGACGCCGAGGGTGGTTCCAACGGTGGGCCTGGAGCACCTCTACACGCCCACCGTCAGCGTTCGCGAACAGGCCAGGCTGATTGTGGCGCAGCTGCGAGCGTCGAGGTCGTGCTCCTTCCGGTCCCTGGTCGCCGATGCCGACAGCACCCTCGTGATCGTGGCGCGGTTCCTAGCCTTGCTCGAGCTGTTCTGCGAGGCAGCGGTCGCCTTTGACCAGGATGAGGCGCTTGGGGAGCTGACGGTTCGATGGACCGGGCAGGACCAAGGCGAGATCGGGGTCAGCGACGAGTTCGACGAAAACGACGAGCCGTACGCAGAGTCGGACGAGGACGACCAGCTGGTCAGGGATAGCGACTCGGACGAGGACGACGTCACCGGACCGGGCGACACGAGCACGCACGACACGAGCACGCACGACACGAGCACACGCGAGATGGTGACCCACGTTGACTGAACTGCCCATCGACCTTGCGGACGAACAGGTTGCCTTCGACATCAACGACTTTCCCGCCGGTGCACGCGGTGCCATCGAGGCGGTGCTGATGGTCATCGACGAACCGGTGACAGAGATGGCTCTGGCTTCCGTGCTGGAGCTGCCGGTCGAGGACGTGGTCGGGCACCTGCACGGGCTGGCCGCCGACTACGACGCGGGCAACCGAGGGTTCACGCTCAGGGGGATTGCCGGAGGCTGGCGGATCTACAGCCGCCCCGACTACGCACCCGTTGTCGAGAAGTTCCTGATGGACGGTCAGCAGGCCAGGCTCACCCAGGCCGCTCTGGAGACCCTTGCGGTCATCGCCTATCGGCAGCCGGTCACCCGCGGCCGAGTCGGCGCTGTGCGTGGCGTGAATGTCGACGGCGTGTTTCGCACCCTGATCTCCCGCGGGTTGATCCAGGCTGCGTCCCTGCCCGACGACGACGTGGAGTCGGAGGGCGAGAATGGTGCGATCCTGTACACCACGACTTCCTACTTCCTCCAACGACTCGGCCTCAGCTCACTCGATGAGCTGCCGGCCCTTGCCCCCTACCTACCTGAGGTTGATGTGCTCGACGAACTTGCAGAAAGCGGCCGGGCATGAGCGAGGACAAACCGATTCGTAGCAGTGCCGACGGCCCGCGCAAGCGCTCGACTGGCGCACCTCGAACTGGTGCCCCACGTGCCGGCAGCACGCGGCGCACCGCACCCCAGCGCGGTAGCAGCGGCACCACCAAGCCAAGTCAGCCCACCCGGCTTCCCCCGCAGCGCGAGAAGCCGACCGTTGTCGTTGACGTCCATGATCCCGACGGCGTGCGCCTGCAGAAGCTCCTGGCTGCGGCTGGCGTGGGCAGCCGGCGGACGTGCGAGAACCTCATCACCGCCGGCCGCGTTGAGGTCGACGGGCACATCGTCACCGAGCTAGGCGTCCGGATCAACCCCGACACCCAGACGGTCCACGTCGACGGGTCCAGGGTCCAGCTCGACGAGTCCCGCGTCTACCTTGCCTTCAACAAGCCGCTGGGTGTCGTGTCGACCATGAGCGACGACCTCGGCCGTCCCTGCGTCGGCGACTTCGTCAGCAACCGCAAGGAGCGGCTTTTCCATGTCGGGCGTCTGGACGCCGACACCGAGGGCCTCCTGCTGCTGACAAACGACGGTGACCTGGCCCACCGGCTCCAGCACCCGTCATTCGGCGTTCTGAAGACCTATCTGGCACAGATCCCAGGGCCGGTGCCGCGCGATCTTGGCAAGAAGCTACGCGCGGGCCTCGAGCTCGAGGACGGGCCGGTCAAGGTCGACTCGTTCAAACTCGTCGACTCTGCGCCAGGAAAGGCCCTGGTCGAGATCCAGCTGCACGAGGGCCGAAAGCACGTTGTCCGGCGGATGCTCGAGGCGGTGGGCCACCC